>JAGPCN010000001.1:18762-41672 GCA_018058035.1 Fuscovulum sp. | reverse complement strand
TTGGCGGCGGTGAAGGCCGGTTTGCTTGCGGTGACAGAGGGGGGCCTTGCGCTGGACCGGCGCGAGGCCCCCTTTGCCTTGCGCGACGAGGTGTTGCGCTGTCATCCGGCGGCCTATCACGACCGGTTACTGGCGACGGTGCCGGCGAAGGGCTGGGCGCAGCTGGACGGCGATACGTTCCTTTCTCCCGGGTCCTATGCGGCAGCGATGCGGGCGGTGGGTGGCGTCTGTGCGGCGGTGGATGCGGTGGTGGCGGGCGGTGGCGCGGCCTTTGTCGCCGGACGGCCGCCGGGGCACCATGCCGAGACGGCCCGCGCGATGGGGTTCTGTCTGTTCGGGTCGGTCTCCATCGGGGCGAAGCGGGCGCTTGAGGCGCATGGGCTGTCGCGGGTGGCGGTGGTGGATTTCGACGTGCACCACGGCAACGGCACGCAGGATCTGTTGTGGGACGAGGGGCGCTGCCTGTTCGCAAGCTCGCACCAGATGCCGCTTTATCCGGGCACGGGGCGGCCCGAGGAGAAGGGCGCGCAAGGCCAGGTGCTGAACGTGCCCTTGCGCGGTGGCAGCGACGGGCGGGCGATGCGCGCGGCCCATGAGCGGCTGATCCTGCCGGCGGTGGCGGACTGGAAGCCGGACCTGGTGCTGGTCTCGGCGGGGTTCGATGCGCACCGGGCCGACCCCCTGGCGGGGCTGGAGTGGGAGGCCGAGGATTTCGCCTGGCTGGCTGCGCGTCTGTTCGAGGTGTCCGGCGGGCGGGTGGTATCCAGCCTGGAAGGCGGCTATGATCTGGACGCGCTGGCGGCAAGTGTCGCGGCATATGTGGGCGAGATGGCGAGGCTTTCGGCATGACCAAACCCGTGGGTGAGATGACGTTCGAAGAGGCGATGGCGGCGCTGGAAGGCGTGGTCACGCAGCTGGAACGCGGCGAGGTGGCGCTGGAACAGTCGATCGCGCTTTACGAACGCGGCGCGGCGCTGAAAGCGCATTGCGCGGCCCGGCTGGCCGAGGCCGAGGCCAAGGTCGAGATGATCCGCGCGGCCGAGGGCAAGGCCGTGGGCACCGCGCCGGCGGAGGGATTTTGAGCTTTGCCGACCTGCTGAAGGCCGATGCCGCGCGGGTCGAGGCGCGGCTTGTGGCGGCTTTGGCGGGGTTCGGCGACGTGCCGGTGGTGCAGGCGATGCGCTATTCGGTGGCGGGAGGCAAGCGGCTGCGCGGCTTTCTGGTGCTGGAATCGGCGCGGATGCTGGGGGTTGCAGAGGACCGTGCGATCAGTGCGGCGGCGGCGGTCGAGGCGCTGCACGCCTATAGCCTGGTGCATGACGACCTGCCCTGCATGGATGACGACGACCTGCGGCGCGGCTTGCCTACGGTGCATGTGAAGTGGGATCAGGCGACGGCGGTCCTGGCCGGCGATGCCTTGCAGACCCTGGCCTTCGAGTTGCTGTGCGATCCGGCCCTGGGGTCGGGGGACGTGCGGCTGGCACTGGTGCAGGCGCTGGCGGTGGCGTCGGGCGCGCAGGGAATGGTTCTGGGCCAGGCGCTGGACATCGCCGCCGAAACCGCGGGGCGCGCGCTGACGCTGTCAGAGATCACCGCCTTGCAGGCCGGAAAGACCGGGGCGCTGATCCGCTTTTCGGCCGAAGCCGGGGCCATCCTGGCGGGCGCCGATCGGGGGCCGTTGCGCGCCTATGCCACGGCCTTGGGGCTGGCCTTTCAGATCGCCGACGACATCCTGGACGTGACCGGCGATGCCGCGACCACGGGCAAGCGTGTGGGCAAGGATGCCGATGCCGGCAAGGCGACCTTCGTGTCGCTGCTGGGGCTTGAGGGTGCGCGTGCCCGGGCCGCCGCGCTGGTCGACGAGGCGGCCTTGGCGCTGGCGCCCTATGGCCAGGCCGCAGGGAACTTGATCGCCGCCGCGCGCTTCACTATTGCGCGCGATAACTGACAAAGGAGGGCAAGGTGCCCGACCGCCCCAAGACCCCGTTACTGGACCGCGTCAGCCTGCCTTCGGACCTGAAGGGCCTGACGGACCGCGAGTTGCACCAGCTGGCCGACGAATTGCGCGCCGAGACGATTTCCGCCGTGTCGGTGACCGGCGGCCACCTGGGCGCCGGCCTGGGCGTCGTGGAACTGACGGTGGCGCTGCACGCCGTCTTCGACACCCCGCGCGACAAGCTGATCTGGGACGTGGGCCACCAGTGCTATCCGCACAAGATATTGACCGGACGGCGCGACCGCATCCGCACCTTGCGGATGGAGGGCGGCCTCAGCGGGTTCACCAAGCGGTCCGAGTCGCCCTATGATCCCTTCGGGGCGGCGCATTCCAGCACCTCGATTTCCGCGGCCCTCGGCTTTGCGGTGGCCGCCGATCTGGGCGGCAGCCCCGGCGATGCGATCGCGGTGATCGGTGACGGGTCGATGAGCGCGGGCATGGCCTTCGAGGCGATGAACAACGCGGGACATCTGAAGCAGCGGATGTTCGTGATCCTGAACGACAACGAGATGAGCATTGCCCCGCCGGTGGGTGCGCTGTCGGCCTATCTGTCGCGGCTGTATGCCGAGGCGCCGATGCAGGACCTGAAGCAGGTGGCGAAGGGCTTTGTCGGCCTGCTGCCGCCACCCTTCCAGGAGGGCGCGCGGCGCGCCAAGGAGATGCTGAAGGGCATGGCCCTGGGTGGCACCCTGTTCGAAGAGCTGGGCTTTTCCTATGTCGGCCCCATCGACGGGCACGACCTGGACGCGCTGTTGCCGGTCTTGCGCACGGTCAAGGCGCGGGCCACCGGGCCGATGCTGATCCATGTGCTGACGAAAAAGGGCAAGGGCTATGCCCCCGCCGAGATGGCGGCCGACAAGGGCCATGCGCGGGCCAAGTTCGACGTGGTGACGGGCGAACAGAAGAAGGCTCCGTCGAACGCGCCGTCTTATACGCGGGTGTTCGCGGACAGCCTGATCCAGGAGGCCGAGCGGGATGACCGGATCGTGGCCGTCACCGCGGCGATGCCGGATGGCACCGGGCTTGACCTGTTCGGCGCGCGTTTTCCCCGCCGGATGTTCGATGTGGGCATTGCCGAACAGCATGCGGTGACGTTTTCCGCCGGGCTGGCGGCGGGCGGGTTGCGGCCGTTCTGCGCGATCTACTCCACCTTCCTGCAACGCGGTTTCGATCAGGTCGTGCATGACGTGGCGATCCAGCGGCTGCCGGTGCGCTTTGCCATCGACCGGGCCGGTCTGGTGGGTGCGGATGGCGCGACGCATGCGGGGTCGTTCGACGTCGCCTTCCTGGCCAACCTGCCGGGCATCGTGGTGATGGCGGCGGCGGACGAGGCCGAGTTGCGCCACATGGTCGCCACCGCGGCGGCCTGGGACGAGGGGCCGATCGCCTTCCGCTATCCGCGGGGCGAGGGCTGCGGGGTCGAGATGCCGGCCCGCGGGCAGGTGCTTGAGATCGGCCGGGGGCGCGTGATGCGCGAAGGCGCGCGGGTGGCGATCCTGTCCTTTGGCACGCGGCTGGCCGAGGTGCTGAAGGCGGCCGAGGCGCTGGCCGCCCGCGGCATGGCCCCGACGGTGGCCGATGCGCGGTTCGCCAAGCCGCTGGACCGCGACCTGATCCTGCGGCTGGCGCGCGAGCATGAGGCGCTGATCTGCGTCGAGGAAGGCGCGGTCGGGGGCTTCGGCTCTCATGTCGCGCAACTGCTGGCCGACGAGGGCGTCTTCGACCGGGGGCTGAAGTTCCGGTCGATGGTGCTGCCGGACGTGTTCATCGACCAGGCCAGCCCCGAACGGATGTACCAGGTGGCCGGCATGGACGCCCCCCAGATCGAGGCGAAGGTGCTGGAGGTTCTGGGCGTGGCGGTGGTGGGGAAGCGGGCATAAAAGCGAGTTGGGCCGGATTGGCCTTCCCGCTTATCGGTTCGGACGAAGGGCGACATGACAATTCCATCAATGGGCGAGTTTCTTCTTCCCTGTCTGCGGCTGCTGGCCGCCGAGGCCCGCAATGCGCGCGACTGCCTGCCCAGTCTGCGCAAGGATTTTGGCCTGACCGATGATGAAATGGCCGAGGTGCTGAAAAGCGGCACGCGAACGCGCGTGTTTGACCGGGCCGACTGGGCAATCTTTCATCTGATGAAGGCGGGGTTGGTCGAACGGCCGCAGCGCGGGGTCTACGTCGCCTCGCAGGAAGGCCTGGCCTACCTGCTTTCGGGCAAGCCTCTGGACTGGCGTATTCTTCGATCAATGCCCGCGCATGTGGCCGCAATGGCAGAGGCGTCCGCAAAGAGCTCCATAGAACCGGAAAGCCCAGTCCTTGCACCGATCGCGCCATCCGAGCAGCCGGAGGGGTCGCCAGAGGATCTGATCGAGCGGTCGTTCCGGACCATCGAGTTGGGCCTGGTCGAGGACATTCTTCAGCGACTGTACGCCATGGACCCAGTGCGGTTCGAACGCCTGATCCTCGACCTGCTCAAGGCCATGGGCTATGGCGCGGGGTCGTTTGGCAGCCACGAGATGACCAAGGCCAGTGGTGACGGGGGCATTGACGGGATCATCCATGAGGATGCCTTGGGGCTGGATGCGGTCTATATCCAGGCCAAGCGGTATCAGCCCGAAACCAAGGTGGGGCGGCCGGCGATTCAGCAGTTCATCGGCAGCCTGACCGGCGAGGGCGCGACGAAGGGGGTGTTCGTCACCACCTCGGCCTTCAGCGCCGAGGCGCGCGACTATCTGACGAAAGTGCAGCATCGTGTCGTGCTGATCGACGGCAGCCAGTTGGCGCGGCTGATGATCCGGCATGGCGTGGGGGTGCGCGACCGGCTGGCCTATGTGATCCGCAGCGTCGATGAAGATTACTTTGCCGACCCCGAAGGCTGACGGCCGGGCGGGCTGAGCCCCGCCCTACGCAAGGCCCGCGATCAGTGCGTCCAGCGGGGACCAGTCGTCGACCTGCAGGCGGACCACCAGCACCAGCACCTTTGGCCGGAACCAGGCGGGCAGGCGGGCCGCATCCTTTTCCGTGGTGACAAGCTGGGCGCCGGTCGAGGCGGCCTCATGCTCCAGCCGGCGCAGCAGCGCGTCGGAAAAGGGTTCGTGGTCTGACAGCGGCACGGTGCGGACCAGCACGGCGCCCTCGCCCCTGAGGGTGGCAAAGAATTTCTCGGGGTGGCCGATGCCGGCAAAGGCGATGACAGGCTCGCCCTGCCAGTCCATCCCCATCTGCAACGGCGCCAGCCGTCCGGTCAGGTGCGGCAGGGTCAGCCGGTGGCCCCATGTGGCCAAAAAGCGGCTCTGTGCCTGCGGTTCCCCGATCGACAGCAGGGCCTGAGCGCGGCGCAGCCCGACCGCTACGGGCTCGCGCAGCGGGCCGGCGGGCAGGCAGCGGCCGTTGCCGAAACCGCGCTCGGCATCGACGACGATCAGCGACAGGTCCTTGTGGACTGTCGGGTTCTGGAACCCGTCGTCCAGCAGGATGACCCCCGCCCCCGCGGCTTCGGCGGCGCGGACACCCTCGGCCCGGTCGCGGGCGATCCAGGTGGGGGCAAAGGCGGACAACAGCAGCGGCTCGTCGCCGACCTGAGGTGCCGTGTGGTGGGCGGGATCGACCCGCAGCGGGCCGGCCAGGCTGCCGCCATGGCCGCGGCTGACGATGTGGACGGCGCGGCCGCGGGCCAGCAGGCGTTCTGTCAGGGCGATGGCGGTGGGGGTCTTGCCGGTGCCGCCGGCGTTCAGGTTGCCGATGCAGATCACCGGCACGCCGGCGCGGAAGCCGGGGCCGCGGGCCAGCCGCCGGGCGGTGGCGGCGCCATAGGCCCAGCCCAGGGGCGCCAGCAGCCGCGCGGCCAGGGCGGGCCGGTCGGGCGGGCTGAACCAGAAGCCGGGCGCGCGCATCAGTCGTCGCCCTCCAGCGCGCGGCGCAGGCGCGACAGCAGGGCCTCGGTCGCCTCGGCCCCGTCCGAGACCACGGTCCAGGCCGCCTGCGCCAGCCGCGCGGCCCGGTCTGGCGCCAAGAGGTCGCCCAGGGCATCGGTCAGGTCCTGGGTCGACGATACCGCCCGCGCCGCCCGGGCCGCACCCAGCCGGCCAAAGGCGGTTCCGTGCAGGCCCGGGCGCGGCCCGTGCAGGATCGCCGAGCCAAGCGCCGCGGCCTCCATCGGGTCGCGGATGCAGCCGGTGCCCGACAGGCTGCCCCCCAGGAACGACACCGGCGCCAGGCGGTACCACAGGCCGATTTCGGCGGGGTTGTCGACCAGGTAGACCTCGGTCTGCGGCGCCGGTTCCTCTTCGGCCGAACGCAGGGCGACATCCCAGCCCTGCGCTTCGGCCCGTTGCGCCGCGGCGGCGGCCTGGTCGGGATGCTGCGGCAGCAGGATCAGCAGCAGCCGGTGCGAATGCTGCAACACGGCCCGGTGCGCAGCAAAGACGGCGGCCTCTTCGGCCTCGGGAAGGGCGGCGGCGAACCAGACCGGCCGCGTCGCGAAGGTGGTGGCCAGCGAGGCGCGCTCGGCCTCGTTGCAGGCCAGGGTGGTCGAGGGCTCTTCCAGCCGCCCGGTCACGCTGACGGCCGCGGCGGCGGCGCCGGCGCGGCGAAAGGCCTGGGCCGCGGGTTCGTCCATTGCGCCGATCCAGGAAAAGGCGGCCAGCGCACCGCGGACCACGCCGGGAATCCAGGCGTCGCGCGGGCGCGGCAGGCGCGGCGCGCGGGCGTCGGCCATCATCAGCGGCAGCCGGCGCGCGGCGGCCTCGCGGATCAGCCCCGGGCGCAGTTCGCCCTCGCCAAAGACCGCGGCGCCGGGGCGCCAATGGTCCAGGAAGGCGCGCGCCTCGGCCGCGCCGTCCCCGGGCGGCGGCTGTTGCAGCGCGCCCTCGGGCAGGGGCAGCGGTTCAGGACAGGTGACCAGGCTGTGAACGCCGTCTTCGGCCCAGAGGCGCCGGGCCAGTTCGGTCAGCCCGCGCGCCTGCGCGGCGGCAGGCGCATGCAACCAGACCAGCGGGCCAGGCGGACGCGGCGGCAGCGCGGCGTCCTTTCCCGGATCGCGCCGGTGGCCCAGTCCGTAGAGCGAAAGGCCAAGCTTCAGGGCCATGGCTCAGCCGCCGGGCTCAGCCCAGTTCCTCGGTCGGCGAGGCGGCCTTGGCCTCGTCGCGCAGGCGGTGGATGTGGGCGATGAAATAGCGCATGTGGGCGTTGTCGACGGTGCGCTGCGCCTCGGCCTTCCAGGCGCGAAAGGCGCTGTCGTAGTCGGGGAACATCCCGACGATGTGGATTTGCGAGACGTCCTTGAAGACGTTCTTCGCGGGGTTCACCAGCTCGCCGCCGAAGACGAGGTGAAGGCGCTGGGTCATGGGGGCCTCGGTCTGTTGCTGCCGGTAGGTTATCGCGAAGGCCGGGCAGGCGAAAGGTGCCGCGATGCAGCGCGGCTCAGGTCAGGGTGCGGCCGGACACATGCAGGGCAGCGGCATGGGCGGCTTGCTCGCAGGCGCGCGGCAGCGGGGTGCCGGCTAGAATCGCGGCGGCCAGTGTCCCGATAAAGGCATCGCCGGCGCCATGCGATGACACGACCTGCACCTTTTCCGCCGGAACAGAGACTGTTTCGGCGCCAAAAGCCGCCGCAAGACCCTGCGCCCCGGCGGTTACGATCACGTTCGGGGCCAGCGGAGCCAATTGACGCGCGGCTGCCTCGGCCGTGGCCAGCGAGGTGACGGGCGGGGTGCCCAGGCCTTCGGCCTCGACCGCGTTCACCACCAGGTGGGTGACCTGGGACAAGAGGCCCGGGGGGAACGGGCGGAACGGCGCGGCGTTCAGAATGACAGGCAGGCCGCGGTGCCGCGCGGCGGCGGCGGCGGCCAGGTTGACCGCCTCGGGCACCTCGTTCTGCAGCACCAGCAGGCCCACGTCCTGCCACAGCGTGGGGTCGGTCAGGCGGCCGGGGTCGATTGCCAGGTTGGCGCCCGAGACGATGGTGGCCGCGTAATCCCCCGCCCGGTCAAGGATCGCGACGCTGATCCCCGAGCCGGTTTCCGCCAGTGTAGAGACGAAACGGTCGTCGACACCGGCTACGCGCAGGCGGTCACGCAGGAAGCGGCCGAAGGCGTCGTCGCCGACCGCACCGGCCATCCGGGTGGGCACGCCGGCCCGTGCCAGCGCCACGGCCTGGTTGCCGCCCTTGCCGCCGAACTTGGGATACCAGCGGCTTCCCACGGCGGTTTCGTCGCGACGCGGCAGATGGTCGGCTTCGACCATGATGTCGTAGTGCAGGCTGCCGACGATCAGGGCGGTGGTCATGCATGTTCTCCCGGACTGCGGCGCGACAGGGCGGTCAGGTAGGCAGCGCGGGCGGCAGCGCGCTGGCGGGCCATGGCGATGGCGCGGGCCGGGCTGACGGCGCGGAACACCAGCGCATCGCCGGGACGCAGCTGGGCCAGGCCGTCGGTGTCGTCGGCGATCACGGTGGCAATCTTGGGGTAGCCGCCGGTGGTCTGATGGTCGGCCATCAGGATCGTCGGCACGCCGTCGCCCGCCACCTGCACCGCGCCTCGGGTGACGCCTTGCGAGGGGATGCCAAGCGCGCCTTCGGGGGCCAGCGAGGGGCCGGAGAGACGCAGGCCCATGCGGTCGAAGGCGGCCGTCAGGCGGAACGTCGTGGAGAGGAGCGTGTGTAGCGTCTCGGGCGCAAAGAGGTGGTCTTGCGGGCCAAGCGTGACGTGCAGATAGCGGCGCGGGCGGGCCCAGACCGGGCAGGGAAGGGCGCCTTCGGCGATGGGTCGGGGGTTGTCGATGGTCAGGCTTTGCCCAGAGGTCAGAGCGCCGCCGCCAAGGCCGCTAAGGGCGTGGGTCGAGGCCGATTCCAGCCATGTCCGACACTGAATCCGCCCCCGAACCGCCAGGCAGCACCAGTTGCCCCAGGGGCCGGGGCGGATGGTCAGGCGGTCTTTCGGGTGCAGGGTCAGGGTCGTCCAGGACCCCAGCCGGTCGCCATTGCGGGTGACCAGGAAGCCACCCCCGGCGATGGCGATGCCAAGCGGCGCGCCGGAGTGTTCCAGCGTCAGGCCACCGGGAGAGACCTCGATCCCCGGGTCTCCGGATGGGTTGCCAAGGGCGGTGTTGGCGATGGCCAGCGCGTTGCGATCCATCGGGCCGGAGGCGGGGACGCCAAAGCGCATCAGGCCGGGGCGGCCCGCGTCCTGGATCGAGACATGCGGCCCGGCCTGCAGGATATGAAGGGTCGCGGTCATGGCGCAGTGAAACGCAGGCGGTCGCCCACGGCAAAGGCAAAGGGGTGGGCGGGGTCGTCGGTCAGCACGCGGGTTTCGGTGCGGCCGATGCGCCACCAGCCGGTCGGCATGGTCAGCGTGGTGATCAGGCACATGCCGCCCGCGATGATGACGGTTCCGGTGGGCACGTTGCGGACGGGCGCGGGCTTGCGGTCGATGTACAGCGCCTTCGGCACGCCGGACAGATAGGCGTAGCCGGGGGCAAAGCCGTACATGGCGACTTCGTAGCTGCCCTGGGTGTGAAGGGCGGCGACTTCTGCTGGGGAAAGGCCGGTAAGGCGGGCGACCTCCTCCAGGTCGGGGCCGTCGTAGGTGGTGGGGATCTGGTGGGTCGCGGGGGTGAAAACAGGCTCTGTGTCAGCGGAAATCAGGGTTTTCAGGTGCGTCTCAATGGTGGCGTGATCGGTCAGCAAGGGGTCGAAGGCGACCAGAAGGGTGACGAAGGCCGGCACGGATTCGGTGAAGCCGGGGAAGGGCTGCGCGGCAAGCGTGCGGTCCAGAGACAGGACGGCGCGGTGGGCGGCAGGGTCCAGCGTGGCGGCGAAGTCCACCATCAGGGCGCGGTCGGCGACGGGCAGGAAGCGCGGCGTCATGGGCAAAAGGGGGCCAGCCGGATGCCCCGACGCGTCAGCCCGTCCCGAAGGGCGCGCGCCATGGTGACGGCCTCGGGGCTGTCGCCGTGGATGCAGATGGACTGGGTCTGAAGCGGGATCGGCGGTCCGTCGATCACGGGCATCAACCCGGTGTCGAGATACGAAATCAGCCGGTTCAGAGCCTGTTCCGGGTCATGGATCATCGCCTGCGGATGGCTGCGGGGCACCAGCCGGCCGGTCGACAGATAGGCGCGGTCGGCAAATATCTCGGCGAATGTCGGGATGCCCGCCGCCTCTCCGGCAGCTTCCAACTCGGTCCCCGAGATCGCCAGAAGCGCCAGACCGGCGGCCTTTGTCGCCGTAGCCACCGCATCCGCGACCTCTCGCCGGTCGGCGGCCAGGTTCGCCAGCGCGCCATGCGCCTTGACATAGGCCACCCGCGCGCCGCAGAGCGAGGCCACGCCCTGTAGCGCACCGATCTGGGCAGCCACCAGGGCGGTTATCTGCGCGGGCTGCATCGGCACCACGACGCGGCCGAAGTTCTCGCGGTCGGCATAGCCCGGATGCGCGCCGACGACCACGCCGCGCGCCATGGCCTGCCGCAGCGTCGCCAGCATCAGGTCGGGGTCCGAGGCATGCCCGCCACAGGCCACATTGGCCGAGGTGACCAGCGCCAGCATGGCCGCATCGTCGCCCATCCCTTCGCCCAGGTCCGCGTTCAGGTCCAGCTGCATCGCGCCTCCTTCCACGGCCCAAGGAAGCACGGCGGGACGGTCAGGGCAACGGCACTTGCACGCCGGGGTCCGAGGGGCCAGATTGTCCACAGGCCCGGAACGGGCGATTTTCGTGGGAGCGCGACAATGAATTTTCAGAACCTGATCGGCGGGAACGCGGTGTTCCTTGCCATTGCGATCTTCATCATCATCTGCATCTTCCTGGGCGTCAGGATCGTGCCGCAAAGCGAAAAGCACGTGGTCGAACGGTTCGGGCGGCTGCGCTCCGTGCTGGGGCCGGGCATCAACTTCGTGGTGCCCTTTCTGGACCGCATCGCCCACAAGGTGAGCGTGCTGGAGCGGCAGCTGCCGAACGCGTCTCAGGACGCCATCACCGCCGACAACGTGCTGGTGAAGGTGGAAACCTCGGTGTTCTACCGGGTGACCGAGCCGGAAAAGACCGTCTACCGCATCCGCGACGTGGACGCGGCCATCGCCACCACGGTGGCCGGCATCGTCCGCAGCGAGATCGGCAAGATCGAGCTGGACCAGGTGCAGTCGAACCGCGCGCAACTGATCGAACGGGTGCGCGAGCAGGTGACGGCGATGGTGGATGACTGGGGCGTCGAGGTGACGCGGGCGGAAATCCTGGACGTGAACCTGGACGAGGCGACCCGCGCCGCGATGCTGCAACAGCTGAACGCCGAACGCGCCCGCCGCGCGCAGGTGATGGAGGCCGAGGGCAAGAAGCGGGCGGTGGAACTGGCCGCCGACGCCGACCTTTACGCCGCCGAGCAGGCCGCCAAGGCCAAGCGGGTGACGGCCGATGCCGAGGCCTATGCAACCGGCGTGATTGCCGAGACGATCAAGGAAAGCGGGCTTGAGGCGGCGCAGTATCAGGTGGCGCTGAAGCAGGTGGAGGCGATGCAGGCCATCGCCGTGGGCACCGGCAAGCAGACCATCCTGCTGCCGGCCAACATGCTGGAATCGTTCGGGGATGCGTTCAAGATGCTGAAGGGAAAGGCGTAAGATGCCGGATCAGATCTGGACAGTGTGGTGGGCCTGGGTGGTGCTGGGCTTTGCCCTGGGGGTGGCCGAGGTGCTGATCCCCGGCTTCATCTTCCTGGGCTTTGCGATTGGCGCGGTGGTGACGGGCGTGGTGGCGGGGCTGGGACTGACGGCCTCGTTGCCGCTGCTGATCCTGGTGTTCGCGGTCGCCTCGGTGCTGGCCTGGCTGGCGCTGCGGCGGGTGATGGGCGTGCGGCAAAACCAGGTCAAGGTCTGGGACCGCGACATCAATGACAGCCCCTGAGGGCGCCGCGTTCGAAGGGGCAAAGGCGGCCCTGCTGCATGGCGGCCGGGTGCTGGCCTATCTGCGCGACGACTTTGCCCACCTGCCGTTTCCGGGCATGTGGGATTTCCCCGGCGGCGGCCGCGAGGGCACGGAAACGCCGGAACAGTGTCTGTTGCGCGAGCTGGAAGAGGAATTCGGCCTGCGCCTGCCGGCGTCGCGGCTGATCCACCGGCAGGCGTTTCCCTCGATGGTGGGCGGCGCGCTGCCGGGGGTATTCTTTGCCGGGCGGCTGACCGCGGACGAGATCGCCGCGATCCGCTTCGGCCCCGAAGGCCAGCGGTGGGAGATGATGCCCACCGCCGACTTCCTGGCCCATCCGCAGGCGGTGCCGCCGTTGCAGCTGCGCCTGCGCGCGGTGCTTCAGCTGCCGGGGCTGGTGGACTGAAGCGTGGCGTCGGCCTTGGGCCGGTCTTCGCCGGGCAGGGTGCCGGTGGTCAGGTAGATCGCCTGCTCGGCGATGGCGGTGGCATGGTCGCCGGCGCGTTCGATGTTCTTGGCGATGAAGTGCAGCTGCATCGCGGCGGTGATGTTGGCCTGGTTTTCCAGCATGTGGGTCAAGAGCGACCGGAACAGCGTGTTGTACATCTGGTCGATGTCCAGGTCGCGGGCGCGCACCTCGGCGGCCAGCGTGGCATCGCGGCGGGTCAGGGACTGCATCGCCTGATCCAGCAGGCTGGCGACGCGGTCGGCCATGCGGCGGATGGTGCCGGTGGCCCCGTCGATCTGGCGCGATTGCGACAGCGGCAGGGTGCGCTTGGCCAGGTTCTTGGCCAGGTCGCCGACCCGTTCCAGGCTGTGGGCCGCGCGCATCACGGCCAGCACCAGGCGCAGGTCGCGCGCGGTGGGGGCGCGGCGGGCGATGATGCCGGCGGCCGTCAGGTTGATCTGTTCATCCAGCGCGTCGATGGCGGCATCGGCCGCGATCAGCCGCTCGGCCGCAGTGGTGTCCAGCCGCTCCAGCGCGGCGGCGCTGTCGGTCAGCGCAGCTTCGACCAGGCGGCTCATGGTGACCAGCGTGGCCATGAGCGAGTCCATCTCGCGGTCGAAGGTCTGGGCGATGTGGGGGGGCTCGGTCATCATGCGGGTCCTAGCCGATCCGCCCGGTGATGTAGCTTTCGGTCCGGGGGTCGCGCGGGTTGGTGAAGATCTGCGTGGTGTCGCCGTATTCGACCAGGTTGCCGAGGTGGAAGAAGGCGGTCTTCTGGCTGACCCGGGCGGCCTGCTGCATCGAATGGGTCACGATCACGACCGAGAACTGTTCGCGCAGTTCGTCGATCAGTGCCTCGACCTGGGCGGTGGCGATGGGGTCCAGCGCCGAGCAGGGTTCGTCCATCAGCAGGACCTCGGGGCCGGTGGCGATGGCGCGGGCGATGCAGAGACGCTGCTGCTGGCCGCCGGACAGGCCGGTGCCGGGCGATTGCAGGCGGTCCTTGACCTCGTCCCACAGGGCGGCGCGGCGCAGCGAGGCCTCGACGATGCCGTCCAGGTCGGCGCGGCTGCGGGCCAGGCCGTGGATGCGCGGGCCGTAGGCGACGTTTTCGTAGATCGACTTGGGAAAGGGGTTCGGCTTCTGGAACACCATGCCGACCTTGGCGCGCAGAAGCACCGGGTCGACGCGGCGGTCGTAGATGTCTTCGCCGTCCAGAAGGATGGTGCCTTCGACGCGGGCAGTGGCGACGGTGTCGTTCATCCGGTTCAGGCAGCGCAGGAAGGTGGACTTGCCGCAGCCCGACGGCCCGATGAAGGCGGTGGTGGTGCGGTCGGGGATGTCGACCGACACGTCGCGCAGGGCGTGGTTCTGGCCGTAGTAGACCTGCACGTTCTGCGCCGAGATGCGCGGCACGCGGGTGGCGGTGTCAAGGGTCGGGGTTTGCATGGCGTTCATGTCCAGGGGGCCTTCGGGCTACCAGCGGCGTTCAAAGCGGCGGCGGAGGAGGACGGCGGCGGTGTTCATCACGATCAGGAACACCAGAAGCACGACGATGGCACCCGAGGCGCGCTCGACAAAGGCCGGGTCGCCGCGGGTGGTAAAGTTGTAGACCTGCACCGGCAGCGCCGAGGCGGCGTCGAACAGGCCCTCGGGCGGGGCCGAGGGGTAGCCCTTGACGAAGGCGACCATGCCGATCAGCAGAAGCGGCGCGGTTTCGCCAAGCGCCTGCGCCAGGCCGATGATGACGCCGGTCAGGATGCCCGGCATGGCCAGCGGCAGGACGTGGTGGAACACCGCCTGCAACCGGGATGCGCCGACGCCAAGGGCGGCATCGCGGATCGACGGCGGCACCGATTTCAGCGCGGCGCGGGCCGGGATGATGATGCGCGGCAGGGTCATCAGCGTCAGCACCAGCCCGCCCACGATGGGGGCAGACCGCGGCAGTTCGAAGATGTTGATGAAGACCGCCAGGCCCAGGATGCCGTAGACGATCGACGGCACCGCGGCGAGGTTCGAGATGTTCACCTCGATCAGGTCGGTGAAGCGGTTCTTCGGCGCGAATTCCTCAAGGTAGATCGCGGCGCCGACGCCGATGGGCAGCGCCAGCAGCAGTACCACCAGCATCATGTAGGCCGAACCCAGGATCGCCACGCCCAGGCCCGCGGCCTCGGGGCGCAGGTCCGAGGCGTCGGGGGCGGTCAGGAAGGCGGGGTTGAAGGCCAGGCCGACCATGCCGGCGCCCTGCATCGCCTGCACCAGCTGCAGTTGCGCCGGCGAGATGTTGCTGTCGCGCTCGGCGCTTTGCAGGGTGACGCGGCCCTTCAGGAAGCCGTCGACGCGACCGTTCGCCAGCACGTCCAGCGTGACCGTCTGGCCAACCAGCGCAGGATCGGCCAGCACCTGGTTGCGCAGGGTGGCCGGGGCCTCTTGCGACAACAGCGCGCCGATCTCCTTTTCCGTCAGATCGCCCACCGGCAGGCCGGCGGTGGCGATGGCGTCGACCAGCGCCTTGCGCAGAACCTTTTCGTAGCCGACGGTCGTCACCTTCTTCATCTCGTCGGGGTTGCGGTTGCCGGCCTTGTCCAGGACGGCGGCATCCAGCGTCACGGGGATGGTCACGAAGGTCTGGCGAAAGGCGCCGAGGCCGCTGCCCAGGACCGAGACCAGCAGCATCGCCAGCGCCAGAATCGACACTGCAATTGCGGAAATGCCCATGGCGCGGAACCGCTTTTCGCCGGCGTTGCGGCGGCGGATGCGGTCGCTGGTGTCGTACAGGCTGCGGCGGGGGGCGGGGGCGTCGGTCATTCGTATTGCTCGCGATATGTCCGCACGATCCACATCGCCAGGACGTTCAGGACCAGGGTGAAGCAGAACAGGGTCAGGCCCAGGGCAAAGGCCACCAGGGTCTCGGGGCTGGCGAATTCGGTGTCGCCGGTCAGCTGGCTGACGATCTTGACGGTGATCGTGGTCATCGCCTCGAACGGGTTCAGGTCCAGCCTTGCGGCGGCGCCGGCACCCATGACGACGATCATCGTCTCGCCGATGGCGCGGCTGGCGGCCAGAAGGATGGCACCGACGATGCCGGGCAGGGCGGCGGGCAGCACCACGCGGCGCACGGTTTCCGACTGCGTGGCGCCCAGGCCGTAGGAACCGTCGCGCATCGCCTGGGGGACGGCGTTCATGATGTCGTCGGACAGCGACGAGACGAAGGGGATCAGCATGATGCCCATCACCAGCCCCGCCGTCATCACCGACGACGACGAAGAGCCCAGGCCCAGCGGTTGCGCCAGCCAGTCGCGCAGGAAGGGGCCAACGGTAACCAGGGCAAACAGGCCGTAGACAATGGTCGGGATGCCGGCCAGCACCTCGATCGCGGGTTTGGCAAAGGCGCGGGTGCGGCGCGAGGCGTATTCCGACAGGTAGACCGCCGCCATCAGCCCGATCGGCACCGCCACCACCAGCGCCACCAGCGAGACGTAAAGCGTGCCCCACAGCAGCGGCCAGAGGCCAAGGTCGGACCCGCCGCCAAAGCGCGGGTTCCAGGTGGCGGACAGGAAGAAATCTTGCGCGGGGTAAAGCTGGAAGAAGTGGACTGTCTCGAACACCAGCGAGATGATGATGCCGATGGTGGTGGCCACGGCGATCAGCGAACAGCCGATCAGGATGGCGATGACCAGCGTTTCCACGATGTTGCGGGCGCGCAGGTCGATGCGGATGCGCAAGGCCGACAGGGCCAGGCCGGCCAGGGCGGCGATGGCGACGGCGGCGGGGGCGGCCACGGCCGACACGCCGGGCGCCAGCAGCGGGCGCAGGAAGACCCAGGCAAGCAGCAGGATCACCGCCGGGATGGCGGTGAACATCAGCACCGCGGCGCCGTGGTAAGAGGGGCGCGAATGCAGGCGGCGCGCGTCGCCGCCGGCGACCGACAGGGCGCGCTGGCGCCCGACGGCAAAGCCGATCCCCGACAGGGCCAGCACGAACATCAGAAGGATACCGGGGGTCATGTCGGGGTCCGTTCACGCGGAAACGGGGGGCACCTTGCGGGCGCCCCCCTTTGGGATCAGATCAGTTCAGCGGGCCCATCGCGGTGCGGGCGGCCACCATTTCCTGCGTCTTGGCCAGTTCCGGGTCGGGCACCAGGCCATAGGCGGCCAGCGGGCCATCCGGGCCGGCCATGTCGTCGGAGACGAAGAACTCGATGTATTCCTGCAGGCCCGGGATCACGTCCAGGTGCGCCGACTTGACGTAGAAGTACAGCGGACGCGACACCGGGTATTCGCCCGTCGAGATGCTTTCCACCGAAGGCACCACGCCCGCCATGGTCGCGACCTTCAGCTTGGCGGTGTTGTTCTGGTAGAACGACAGGCCGAACACGCCGACGGCGTTCTTGTTGGCGTCGATGCGAGCCAGCGTCTCGGTGTAGTCGCCGTCGATGTCGACCGAACGCCCGTCGGTGCGCAGGTCGTGGCACATCTTCTTGGCGTTGGCTTCCTTTTCCTTGTCGTCGGCGCCTTCGGCGGTCGCCAGGAACAGATCCAGCGCGCCGGTTTCCTTGCAGCCGGCCTCGATCACCTTGACGTCAAAGACTTCGCGGGTGCCGTGCTTGGTGCCGGGGATCAGCGCCAGGATGTCCTGCGCCGGCAGGGCGGCATTCACGTCGGCCCAGGTCGCGGCGGCGTTGTCGGCCAGCGCGCCATCCTTGGCGACACGCGTCGCCAGCGCGCCGTAGACGTCGGCCGGGGTCAGCGCAAAGTCGGGGCCGTTCACGTCGCTGGCAAAGACGATGCCGTCATAGCCGATGCGGACCTCAATGATCTCGGTCACGCCGTTCTGGGCGCAGAGGTCGATGTCCGACTGGGTGATCCGCGACGACGAGTTGGCGATGTCGATCGTCGCCTCGCCCACGCCTTCGCACAGCTTCTTGCGGCCGGCACCCGAACCGCCGCCCTCGACCACGGGGGTGGCGAAGTCGAAGTTCTCGCCGAAGGCCTCGGCCACGATGGTGGCATAGGGCAGCACGGTCGAGGACCCGGCGATCTGGACGGTGTCGCGGGCCTGGGCCGCACCGGCAAGGGCCGCGCCGATGGCAAGGGCCGAGGCGGCAAGCAACACGGATTTCATGGTCATCTCCTGAATTGGCTAGGGGCCGGAGGGGTCGGCCTGCGCCCTGCCTAGTCGGCTTGCGTGACGGTTATGTACGGGTTTTGTGAAGCCTGTGTGACAGCTCGGCCAATCCCGGCCGCGCGAAAGGCCGCCTTGATCTGCGACCGGATTGCGTCGGCGCGCTTTGCCGCCTAAGTCCTGTGCATCATTCCAGACGGAGGATTCCATGCCCGCCTATCGTTCCCGCACCACCACCCATGGCCGCAACATGGCGGGCGCGCGGGGCCTCTGGCGCGCGACGGGCATGAAGGATGGCGACTTCGGCAAGCCGATCATCGCCATCGTCAACAGCTTTACCCAGTTCGTGCCGGGTCACGTCCACCTGAAGGACCTGGGCCAGCTGGTCGCGCGCGAGGTCGAGGCCGCGGGCGGCGTGGCCAAGGAATTCAACACCATCGCGGTGGATGACGGCATCGCCATGGGCCACGACGGGATGCTTTACAGCCTGCCGAGCCGCGAGATCATCGCCGATTCGGTGGAATACATGGTCAATGCCCATTGCGCCGACGCGATGGTCTGCATCTCGAACTGCGACAAGATCACCCCGGGCATGCTGATGGCGGCGATGCGGCTGAATATTCCGGCGGTGTTCGTCTCGGGTGGGCCGATGGAGGCCGGCAAGGCCATCATCAAGGGCCGCGAACTGGCGCTGGACCTGGTGGACGCCATGGTCTCGGCGGCGGATGACAAATACACCGACGAAGAGGTCGAGGCGATCGAAAAGGCCTCCTGCCCGACCTGCGGGTCGTGCAGCGGCATGTTCACGGCGAATTCGATGAACTGCCTGACCGAGGCCCTGGGCCTGTCGCTGCCCGGCAATGGCAGCACGCTGGCCACCCACGCCGACCGCCAGCGCCTGTTCGTCGAGGCCGGCCACCTGGCCGTGGACCTGGCCAAGCGCTACTATGAACAGGACGACGCCAGCATCCTGCCGCGCAACGTGGCCTCGAAGAAGGCGTTCGAAAACGCCATGGCGCTGGACATCGCGATGGGCGGGTCGACCAACACGATCCTGCACATCCTGGCCGCCGCGCACGAAGGCGCCATCGACTTTGACCAGGACGACATCGACCAGCTTTCCCGGCGCGTGCCCTGCCTGTGCAAGGTCGCGCCCGCCAAGCAGGATGTGCATATGGAAGACGTGCACCGCGCCGGCGGGATCATGGCGATCCTGGGCCAGCTGGACAATGCGGGCCTCTTGCACCGCGACGTGCCCACCGTGCATTCCGCGACCCTGGGCGCGGCGCTGGACCATTGGGATATCAGCCGCACCAACCACGATTCGGTGCGCGACTTCTTCAAGGCCGCGCCGGGCGGGGTTCGCAGCGCCACCGCTTTTTCGCAGAAAAAGCGTTACGCCGAGCTGGATCTTGACCGCGAAAACGGCGTGATCCGGTCGGCCGAGCATGCCTTTACCCGCGAGGGCGGGCTGGCCGTGCTGAAGGGCAACATCGCCCCCGATGGCTGCATCGTCAAAACCGCGGGCGTCGACGAATCGATCTTTGTCTTTTCCGGCCCGGCGCGGGTGTTCGAATCGCAGGACGCCGCCGTCAGCGCGATCCTGACCAACAAGGTCCGCGAAGGCGACGTGGTGGTGATCCGCTACGAAGGGCCCAAGGGCGGGCCGGGGATGCAGGAAATGCTGTACCCGACCAGCTACCTGAAATCGAAGGGCCTGGGCAAAGCCTGCGCGCTCTTGACCGACGGGCGGTTCTCGGGCGGCACATCGGGCCTGTCGATCGGGCATGTATCGCCCGAGGCGGCGGCCGGCGGTACCATCGGCCTGGTGCAGGAGGGCGACAGGATCGACATCGACATTCCCGCCCGCAGCATCACCCTGAGGGTGGCCGAGGCCGAACTGGCGGCCCGCCGCGCGGCACAGGACGAAAAGGGCTGGAAGCCCGCCGCCGCGCGCAGCCGCAAGGTTTCCACCGCGCTGCGGGCCTATGCGATGCTGGCGACCAGCGCCGACAAGGGCGCGGTGCGGCAGCTGCCCGACGAGGTCTAGGGGCGCCTAGCCCCGGGGCCAGCCTGCGACCAGACCGGGCAACCGGTCGAAATGGTCGAACCGGGCGGCATGGGGCAGCGCCTCGACCGGGGTCTTGCGGTAGCCCTCGGTGAACAAGAGGAACGGCAGGCCCGCGTTGGCCGCCGCTTCGGCATCCACCTCGCTGTCGCCAATGAACAGCGCCAGCGGACGGCCCAGCTGGCGCTGCGCCTCGTGCACCATGGCCGGATCAGGCTTGCAGGTGGGCAGGCTGTCGCCGCCCAGCACCACGTGGAACAGCCCGTCCAGCCCGACGTGCCGGATCGCCGCCAGCGCCGGGCGCAGCGGCTTGTTGGTGGCAATCGCCAGTGCGCAGCCCATATCGGCCAGCGCCCGCAGCGCCTCGACCACGCCCGGATACGGCGTGTTCCCCGCGACCTCGGTTTCATAGCGGGCGATCAGGTCGTCGTGGACTTTGGCGAACAGCGGGCCGTCCGGGTCCTGGCCATGACGTTGCAGCAGGCAGCGCACCAGATGCGGCACGCCCTTGCCGACGAAACTGCGCACCTCATCCTGTGACAGTGCCGGAAAGCCCCGCGCCGCAAGGGTGGCGTTCGATACGGCGTGAATCGCCGGGGCGCTGTCGATCAGCGTGCCGTCCAGGTCGAAGATCAGCGCCGGCGCGGTCACTTGGCCCCGTCGGCAGCGGCGCGGATGGCGGCGATGTTGGCGCCGTAGACGCCCGGATTATCGACCGAGCCGCCCTTGAACACGGCCGAGCCCGCCACCAGCACATCCGCCCCCGCTGCCGCCATCAGCGGCGCGGTCACCGGGTCCATGCCGCCGTCGATCTCGATCAGCACGGGGCGGTCGCCGATCATCTGGCGCAGCCGCCGCACCTTGCCGGTCATGTCGATGTACTTCTGCCCGCCGAAACCGGGGTTCACCGTCATCACGCAGACCAGGTCGGCCAGGTCCAGCAGGTGTTCCACCACATCGGCCGGGGTGCCGGGGTTCAGCGCCACGCCCGCCTTCATCCCGGCGCCGCGGATCGCCTGAAGCGTGCGGTGGATATGCGGCCCGGCCTCGACATGCGCGGTCAGGATATCGGCGCCCGCCTTGGCATAGGCGTCGATGTAGGGATCGACCGGGGCGATCATCAGGTGAACGTCCATCACCGTCTTCACATGGCGACGGAACGCCGCCACGGCGGGCGGGCCGAAGGTCAGGTTCGGCACGAAGTGGCCATCCATCACGTCGACATGCACCCAGTCGGCGCCCTGATCCTCGATCGCGCGGATCTCGCGGCCGAAGTCGGCGAAATCGGCCGACAGGATGGATGGGGCGATCTTGATCTTGCGGCTGGACATGGCGGCACCCTTCCCTTGTCTTTGCGGCGCGGGATAGCATGGTGACAAGACCGGCGCCACCCGCGACGGCCCGGCCACGGAGACCCCATGAAGATCGACGGAACCCCCTTTCGCAGCATCTGGCAAGCCGCCGATGGCACGGTGCAGGTGATCGACCAGCGCTGGCTGCCGCATGAGCTGCGCATCGTGCCCTTGCGCAACCGCGCCGACTTCGCCGCCGCGATCCGCGACATGTGGGTGCGTGGCGCGCCGCTGATCGGGGCAACGGCGGCCTGGGGCATGGCGATGGAGATGGCGCGCGATCCTTCGGATTCTGCGCTGGCCTTGGCCCATGCCGAGCTGAACGCGACGCGGCCCACGGCGATCAACCTGAGATGGGCGCTGGACCGGATGCGCGATGCGCTGTTGCCTTTGGCCCCGGCGGCGCGGGCCGATGCGGCGGCGATACTGGCCGCAGAAATCTGCGACGAGGATGTCGGGATCAACCGCCGGATCGGCGAACATGGCGCGCAGGTGTTGCGTGACATCGCCGCCCGCAAGGGTCGGGTGAATG
The DNA here is from genome assembly GCA_018058035.1 of Fuscovulum sp. Lineage (GTDB taxonomy): Bacteria > Pseudomonadota > Alphaproteobacteria > Rhodobacterales > Rhodobacteraceae > Pseudogemmobacter. Next base: position 20,245 of record JAGPCN010000001.1, on the reverse strand, counting down.
TGCTGACCCATTGCAACGCGGGCTGGCTGGCGACGGTGGATTGGGGCACCGCGACCTCTCCGATCTATCAGGCGCATGACGCGGGCGTGCCGGTGCATGTCTTTGTCGACGAGACCCGGCCAAGGAACCAGGGCGCGCAGCTGACGGCCTGGGAGCTGGGCAAGCACGGCGTGCAGCATTCGCTGATCGTCGACAACGCGGGCGGCCACCTGATGCAGCAAGGAGAGGTCGACGTGGTGATCGTCGGCACCGACCGCACCACCGCGCGGGGCGACGTGGCGAACAAGATCGGCACCTATCTGAAGGCGCTGGCGGCGCGGGCGAACGGCGTGCCGTTCTATGTGGCGCTGCCCTCTCCCACCATCGACTGGCGGGTGCAGGACGGCTTGCGCGAAATCCCCATCGAGGAACGCGGGGCCGAAGAGGTGACCCATGTGCAGGGCCGCGACCCCGAGGGGCGGGTGGTGCAGGTGCGGATCACCCCCGATGCGACGGGCGCACGCAATCCGGCCTTTGACGTGACGCCGGCCGATCTGGTGACCGGGCTGATCACCGAACGCGGCATTGCGCCGGCCTCGGCGGCGGGTCTGGCGGCGATGTTCCCCGACCGGGTGGGCGGATGACGGTGGCCGATTTCAGCCTTGAGGCCGCGGCGCTTGGTGCAGGGGCGGCTTTCGTCGTGGGCGTGGACGAGGTGGGCCGCGGGCCGCTGGCCGGGCCGGTGACGGCGGCGGCGGTGCGGCTGGACCCAGGGCGGCTGCCGGTGGGCCTGAAGGATTCCAAGGCGATGACCGCGCTTGCGCGCGAGCGGATGTTCGACTGGCTGATGGAAAATGCGCAGGTGTCGGTCGCCCATGCCAGCGTGGACGAGATCGACGCGCTGAACATCCTGCGCGCCAGCCATCTGGCGATGGAGCGGGCGGTGGCCGGCCTGCCGGCCGATCATGCGTTGGTGGACGGGAACCTGATCCCGAAGGGGCTGCGCTGCACGTCGCAGGCGATCGTGAAGGGCGACGCGAAATGCCTGTCGATCGCGGCGGCCTCGGTCATCGCCAAGGTGACGCGCGACCGGATCATGGTGGATTTGGCGCAACAGCACCCCCAGTACGGCTGGGACAGGAACGCCGGATACCCGACAAAGGCGCATTTCCAGGCGCTTCTAGATTTTGGGGTGACCCCGTTTCATAGACGTTCCTTCGCACCCGTCCACAATATCTTGTGCCAAGAGATTTCTGCAACCCCTTGATTCAATAAAGAATTTGACGGCGAATCGGGTCTGACTCATGATTCACCTCAAGATCGGCACGCACAAAGATGCCGGGGACAGAGGCAGAGACATGGCGACCAGGACGACCGCGGCGGAAGGTGCGCTTCCGCTGAACCAGATTCTTGCGGGTGACTGCATCGAGATGATGCAATCCCTTCCTGCGGCCTCGGTCGACCTGATCTTTGCCGATCCACCCTACAACCTGCAGCTGAAGGG
>JAGPCN010000001.1:0-18662 GCA_018058035.1 Fuscovulum sp. | reverse complement strand
GGCACGACGGGGGCGGTGGCCAAGATGCTGGGCCGCGACTTCATCGGGATCGAGCGCGAGGAGAGCTATCGCAAGGCCGCGGCGGCGCGGCTGGCGCGGGTGCGCAAGTTCGATGCCAGCGCGCTGGAGGTGACCGGGTCGAAGCGGGCCGAGCCGCGGGTGCCCTTTGGCCAGGTGGTGGAACGCGGCATGCTGCGGCCGGGCGAAGAGCTGTTTTCGCCCCGCGGCCAGGTCGCCAAGGTGAGGGCGGATGGCACGCTGATCGGCGGGCCGGACGTCAAGGGCAGCATCCACCAGGTCGGCGCCGTGTACGAGGGCGCGCCCAGCTGCAACGGCTGGACCTACTGGCACTTTCGCCGCGAGGGCAAGCTGGTGCCGATCGACATCCTGAGACAGCAGATCCGGGCCGAGATGGAAGCAGAGGCCTCTCGCCCGAACTGACCCTTCCCAAGGGGGTCTTTTCTACGCCTGCGCCCTGGTCCGCCTGGGGCGCCACTGCCCCGCCATGTCCGCATGGCGGGGCCTTTTCCGTCGAAGGCGATGCTCGTCGATGCACTTGGTGCACTCCTCGCAGGGCCGCGACGAGCGCATGGAATGCGACGAGGAGCAGCCCGTCAGGGCGCGCCCACCGGCATCGGGTTCTGGCCTTTGTTGTAGTCCTGCCAGTCGGTGATGTCTGGATAGAACTGGTGGCGCCAGGCTCGGACCTTGGGGTTCATCATCCGCCGCCACAGCGGCGGGATCAGCGCGATGCAGTTCATCATCGGATAGCCGTAGGGCAGTTGCGGCGCCTGGTCGGTGTCGTAGGTCTGCAGCAGCGGAAAGCGGCGGTCGGGCTTGTAGTGGTGGTCCGAGTGGCGCTGCAAGTTGATCAGCAGCCAGTTCGTCGCCCGATGCGAGGCATTCCAGGAATGGCGCGGCTGGGTGTGTTCATACTTGCCCTCGCCCAGGTGGCGGCGGGTCAGGCCGTAGTGTTCGACATAGTTCGTCAGCTCCAGCTGCCAGACGGCTGTGGCGGCCTGGATGAGGAAGAACACCAGCCCGGCCAGCCCGCCCAGCAACAGCGCTATCAGGATCATCGCGCCTTGCAGGGCCCAGTAGCGGAAGAACGGGTTCGACGGATGCGTCCAGGGCAGGCCCTTGCGCGCCAGCATCGCCTTTTCGGCGCGAAAGGCCGAAATCCAGCTTTCGCGCAGGACGCGCGGGAAGAAGCGGTGGAAGTTCTCGTTGTAGCGGGCGGTGACGGCGTCGCGCGGGGTGCCGACATACAGGTGATGCACGCGCAGGTGTTCGGTGCGGAAGTGGCCGTAAAGGACGGTGGCCAGCAACAGGTCGCCCAGCCAGCGTTCCAGTTTCGATTTCTGGTGCATCAGCTCGTGGCTGTAATTGATGCCGATGGTGCCCGACATCACGCCCATGCCGGTGAACAGCAGGACCTTTTCGAGGATGTTCAGGTGCCCGGCCTGCGGCACGAACCACAGCATGAAGCACAGGGTCAGGAATTGCACCGGGAACCAGATCATCGTCAGCAGGCGGTAGAGGTGCAGGTCATCCTCGGGGGTGTCGGGGTCGGCGTTGTCGGTGTTCAGGCCGGTCAGTGCGTCAAGGATCGAAAACAGCGCCCAGCAGTAAAGCGGCAGCGCCAGCACCCAAAGCCCGCCCAGTCCCATGCCCAGGAAGGCCATCGGCACGGTGCCAAGCGACAGCCAGAACGGCAGCGCCTGCGACGGGGACGAGATCTGGTCGGGCGGTAGCGTCGTCATGCGCGGCATCCTTTTTGGGGTGCATCCTGTGCGCGGGCGGATAGCAGGTCAACCCGGCGAAATTGCGCCTTCTGCCAGGTCATAGGCCTTGCGGAACAGGGTGGGGAGGGAGGCAGGGGCAAGGCGGGCAAAGGTGCCCCTGGTCGGCCGGGCATCGGTTTCGGCGGCAAGGATCGTCAGGATCAGGTGGAAATGGGTGAAGGTGTGGCGGACCTGGCCGATCTCTTGCCAGGGGGCGTCGATCGGGGCTTGGCCGCCGGCGCCGTCCCAGCCATCGCCGGGAAAGCCGGGCATGCCGCCCAGAAGGCCGCGGTCGGGCCGCGTCTCGACCAGCCAGAGGTCGCCCTGGCGGGCCAGCCAGAGGGTGCCCTGGCGGGTGGGCTTCTCCGCCTTGGGCGCCTTGCGCGGCAGGTCTGCGGCGATGCCTTGCGCGCGGGCCTGGCAGTGCCGGATCAGCGGGCAAAGCGCGCAGGCGGGGTTGCGCGGGGTGCAGATCGTGGCGCCCAGGTCCATCATCGCCTGGGCGTGGTCGCCGGGCCTGTGCGTCGGGGTCAGGGTGGCGGCCAGGCGGGTGAGGTCGGGCTTGGCGGCCGGAAGGGGCGTTTCAACGGCGAAGAGACGCGACACCAGCCGTTCCACATTGCCGTCGACCACGGTGGCGGCTTCGTCGAAGGCGATGGCGGCCACGGCGGCGGCGGTGTAGGGGCCGATACCCGGCAGGTGCAACAGGCCGTCGCGGGTGGTGGGAAAGCCGCCCCGGGCGGCAACGGCGCGGGCGCATTTCAGCAGATTGCGGGCGCGGGCATAGTAGCCAAGGCCCGCCCATTCCGCCATCACCTGCGCGTCTTCGGCCGCCGCCAGCGCCTGCACCGTGGGCCAGCGGGCGGTGAATCGGCGGAAATAGTCGCGCACGGCGGCGACGGTGGTCTGTTGCAGCATCACCTCGGACAGCCAGACATGGTAGGGGTCTGGCCGCAATCCGGCGGCGCGGTCCTGCGGACCGACGCGCCAGGGCATGACGCGGGCATGGGCGTCATACCAGTCCAGCAGCAGGGATGAGGCCAGGGGGCCAGGCTCTGGCGTTTCGTCACGCATTCTTTATGCCTTGTCAGGGGCGCGCCTCTGGCGGGGGGGCGCGTCTGCGGTAAGATAGCGGCAACCGGGATGAAGGCCAGATGCCACGCACGCCAAGCCCCTTTGCGAAAGACCGCCGGATGCGCGGGTTCGAGCCGGCCTTCGGCCTGATGGCGCGTGAGGTGCGCGCGGCGGGGGAATCGCGCGGCTTTGCCGTGGCCAAGCTGCTGACCCATTGGGACGAGGTGGCGGGCCCTGACCTGGCGGCGGTGACGCGGCCGGTGAAGGTGGGCTATGGCCGCGAGGGCTTGGGCGCGACGCTGACGCTGCTGGTGCGCGGCGCGGCGGCGCCGGTCGTCGAGATGCAGAAGGAACGCCTGCGCGAGCGGGTAAATGCGGTCTACGGCTACAACGCCATTTCGCGCATCGTGCTGACGCAGACCGCCCCGACCGGGTTCGCCGAGGGGCAGGCGCAGTTCGCGCCGGCGCCCAAGGCCGCGCCGGCCGAGGACCCGGCCCTGCGCGCCGCGGCCCGCGAGACGGCGCAGGGCGTGGCCGACGAGGGCCTGCGGGATGCGCTTGAACGGCTGGCGCAAAACATCTTAACTCGCCGCAAGGCTGAAAAGGACAAGGCATGACCACGATGAACCGCCGGGCGATGATCGCCCTTGCCGCCGCGATGGCCGCAGGCCCCGTGCTGGGGCAAGAGACGACGACGGCCGCGGCCGCACCCGAGATCAAGGATTTCTCGCTGGGCAGCCCCGATGCCAAGGTCAAGATCGTGGAATACGCCAGCTTTACTTGCCCGCATTGCGCGGCCTTCCACGCCGATGTCTTCAAGCAGCTGAAGGCCGATTACATCGACACCGGCAAGGTGCATTTCACCCTGCGCGAGGTCTACTTCGACCGCTACGGACTGTGGGCCGCGATGATGGCGCGCTGCGGCGGCGACCTGAAGTACTTCCCGATCACCGACATCCTGTTCGGCACCCAGTCGGAATGGGCGGCGACCGATGACCCGACGGTGGCGGTGGCGAACATCCGCACCATCGGCCTGTCGGCCGGCATGACGGCCGAACAGCTGGACGCCTGCATGCAGGATGCCGCCACGGCCGAAGGGCTGGTCAAGCGGTTCGAGGAGAACATGAAGGCCGACGGGGTCGAGGGCACGCCGACGCTGTTCATCAACGGCGAAAAGCATCCGAACATGTCCTATGACGACCTGAAGGCGCTGGTCGACGCCGCGCTGGCGGGCTGATCCCATGGCCGCACCGCTGGAAGGCATCCGCGTCATCGAACTGGCGCGTATCCTGGCTGGCCCCTGGGCCGGCCAGACCCTGGCCGACCTGGGCGCCGAGGTCATCAAGGTCGAGGCGCCCGAGGGCGACGACACCCGCCGCTGGGGGCCTCCGTTCATCGAGCGCGAGGGCGACAGGTCGGCTGCCTATTTCCACAGCTGCAACCGCGGGAAAAAGGGCATCACCTGCGATTTCGGCACGCCCGAGGGGCAGGAAACCGTGCGCCGGCTGGTGGCCGATGCCGATGTGGTGATCGAGAACTTCAAGGTCGGCGGCCTGAAGAAATTCGGGCTGGATTGGGAGTCCTTGCGGCCGGTGAACCCCCGGCTGATCTATTGCAGCATCACCGGATTCGGCCAGGACGGGCCCTATGCGCATCGGGCGGGATACGACTTCATCATCCAGGGCATGGCCGGGCTGATGAGCGTGACGGGCGAACCCGAGGGCCAGCCGCAGAAGGTGGGCGTGGCGGTGACCGATGTGTTCACCGGCGTCTATGCGGCGACCGCGATCCTGGCCGCGCTGGTGCAGCGCGGGCGCACCGGGCAGGGCCAGCACATCGACATGGCGCTGATGGACGTGGCGACGAGCATCATGGCGAACCAGGCGATGAACTATCTGGCCACCGGCACGGCGCCCCGGAAGATGGGCAATGCGCATCCGAACCTGGCGCCCTATGCGGTGTTCGACTGCGCCGATGGATGGATCATCCTGGCAACCGGCAACGACAGCCAGTACCGCAAGCTGTGCGCCATCCTGGGCCTGGACGACATGGCCGGGGCGCCTGCCTACCTGACCAACGCCGACCGCATCGCCAACCGGGCCGAGATGACGGCGCGGATCACGGCGGTGACAAAGGGCTGGAAGATGGCCGACCTGCTGGCCGCCTGCGAAGGGGCCGGGGTGCCGGCGGGGCCGATCAACGACTTGGGCCAGGTCTTTGCCGATCCGCAGGTGGTGGCGCGGGGGATGCAGATCGCGCCGGGCGGCGTGCCGGGGGTGCGCAGCCCGATGACGTTCTCGGGCGCCGATCTGGCGCTGGACCGGCCGGCGCCGAAGCTGGGCGAACATCAGGCGATGGTGGCGGGCAAGGTCTGAGCGCCAGCCTCAGGCGCGCAGGGTGTCCATCGTGTTGACCAGGGCCTCGCTGATGCCGGGTTCCGACAGGGCGTGGCCGGCGATGTTGACCAGGTGCAACCGGCAGGCGGCCCAGCCCTGCGCCAGTTTCCAGGCCGACACCGGCGGGCAGACCATGTCGTAGCGGCCCTGCACGATGACGGCGGGCAGGTGTTCGATGCGCGACCGCTGGTTCAGGATCCAGCCGTCTTCGGGCAGGAAGCCGCCGGCCAGGAAATAGTGGTTCTCAAGCCGGGCAAAGGCGCGGGCGTAGTCGGCGGGGCCTTCACCAAAGCCGCCCTCGTTGTGGATCGAGGCCAGCGCGTTTTCCCACTGCGCCCAGACCCGGCCGTGCCGGGTTTCCTCGACCAGGTTGCCCGAGAACAGGCGGCGGTGGTAGGCGGCGATCAGGTCGCCACGTTCCGCCTCGGGGATGGGGGCGACAAAGCGGTGCCAGAGGTCGGGGAAGAAGGCCCCCGCGCCGCCGCCGTAGAACCAGGCCAGCTCGGCCCGCGTCATCAGGAAGACGCCGCGCAGGACCAGCTGGCTGACCCGTTCGGGGTGCGAGATGGCGTAGATCAGCGCCAGCGTGGCGCCCCAGCTGCCGCCGAAGGCGATGAAGCGGTCGATCCCCAGCACGGCGCAGATGCGGTTCACATCCTCGACCAGGTGCCAGGTGGTGTTCGATTCCACCGTGGCATGCGGGCGCGAGCGGCCGCAGCCGCGCTGGTCGAACAGGACGATCCGGTAATGCGCGGGGTCGAAGTAGCGGCGCATGGCGGGCGAACAGCCGCCGCCCGGGCCGCCGTGGAACACCACGACCGGAACGCCATTGGGGTTGCCGCATTGCTCGACATAGACGCGGTGGCCGTCGCCCATGTCCATCACCCGCTGATCGAAGGGGTCGATCGGCGGGTAAAGGAATTCCGCTGCGCGCTTTTGGCCTGATCTCTGGTCCATCACCACCCTATATAACGCCTGCGGGCCGCGAGTCGAAGTTTAATGCGGGCCCGGGAAGGAGAAGGCATGGAAACCACCGTCGACCCCGCCGAGGTGGCGAAGTTCGAAGCGATGGCCGCCGAGTGGTGGAACCCCGACGGCAAGTTCAAGCCGCTGCACATGCTGAACCCCTGCCGGCTGGACTATATCACCCGCCAGATCGCGGCCGAGTTCGGGCGCGACCTGACCGGCGCGCGCCCCTTTGCCGGGCTGCGTATCCTGGACATCGGCTGCGGCGGTGGTCTCTTGGCCGAGCCGATGGCCCGGCTGGGCGCCTCGGTCGTCGGCGCCGACGCGGCCGAGCGCAACATCCCGGTCGCCCGCCTGCATGCCGAACAGTCGGGCCTGGCGATCGACTACCGCCACACCACGGCCGAGGCGCTGGCCGCCGCGGGCGAGGTCTTTGACGTCGTGCTGAACATGGAGGTGGTCGAGCACGTCTCGGACCCCGCCGCCTATCTGGCGGCCTGCCGCGACCTGCTAAGGCCCGGCGGGCTGATGGTCTGCTCGACCCTGAACCGCAACGCCAAGAGTTTTGCCATGGCCATCGTCGGGGCGGAATACGTCATGCGCTGGCTGCCCAAGGGCACGCATGACTGGCAGAAGTTCATCACTCCGGATGAGCTGTATGCGCTGATCCGCGGCGCCGGGCTGGACCCGGTGGACCGCAAGGGCATGGTGTTCAACCCGCTTTCCTGGCGGTGGAGCCTGTCGGACCGCGACCTTTCGGTGAACTACGTCACCGCCAGCCTGCGCCGCGCCTGAGGGGCCGTGAAATCGGCGTGAATGGCGCCGGAGCGGGCGGATTCCGCTTTTCCGGGGGGCGGGCTGTGGCAGCATGCGGCCACGGGCGCAGTCCGGGAGGGGCGGAATGGCGATGAACTGGCAGGCCGGGGGCGAAGGCCCGGCACATGGCGGCTATGCCGCCTGGGAAGCGGCGGCCGAGGCGGCGCAGGGCGGCGCCGACCGGCTGGTGCCGGTGCTGGCGCGGCTGGTGCCTCCGCCCGGTGGCGGCATGGACCTGACCGCGGCCATCGCGGCCACGCTGGCCCTGCCGGGGGTGGACTTCGCCCGCCACGAACGCGACCTCTTGGAGACCGAGCGGGCACAGGCCGGGCCGGGCTGGCCGGCCTATCAGGTGCGCTTTGTCGCCTATGCGCCGCGCGCCCTGCTGATGACGCCGCCGCCATTCTGGCAGGTGGTGCGGCTGGGCCCCGGCCTGCGGCCCGGAGAGGCCCCGCCCCCACCCGAGCCGCCGCGCGACCTGTGCCGCCTGCCGGGCGCGCTGTCGCCCGACGTGCCGGTCATGGCGATCATCGACGAGGGTATCGGCTATCTGAATGCCCGCTTTCGTGCCGCGCCTGACCGGACCCGGTTCCTGGGCGTGTGGCTGATGGCCGACGAACGCCTGCCGCAGGGGCCGGTCGGGCCCTGGGGCGACATCCGGCTGGGCCGGGTGCTGACCGGGGCCGAGATCGACGCCCAGCTCTCTGCCGGAGGGACCGAGGCTGACCATTACGCCCAGGTCAACCGGGCGCTGTATCCGCCGCCGGTTCGGGCGGCGACGGCGCGGCGGGTGGGCCACGGGACGCATGCGCTGGACCTGGCCTGCGGGGCGGGGATGGCCGAGCCGATGGCGCGGGTGCCGATCCTGGCGGTGCAGCTGCCGCCCGCCTCGATCCGCGAATCGGCGGGGCGGCGGATGGAGGCGCATCTGGTGCAGGGCCTGCGCTGGATCCTGGCCGAGGTGCTGAGGCTGTCGGACGGCACCCGCGTGCCCCCGGTGGTGGTGAACCTGTCGATCGGGTCGCTGGCCGGGCCGGGCGACGCGACCGAGTTCCTGGCCGAATGGATCGGCCATGAGATCGAGCGCCACCGCCGCCTGGCCCCGGGGGCCGAAGTGCGGATCACCGGCGCCTATGGCAATGCCCGGCTGTCGCGGCTGGCCGCGCGCGCCGAGGCGCGGATCGGTCGCCCGCTGGTGCTGGACTGGCGGCTTCTGCCCGATGACGGCACGGCGAGTTTCCTGGAGATCCGGGTGGATGCCGGCATGGCGCCCGGGTTGAAGCTGGCGGTGCAACCGCCGCCGGGCTCGGGCCTGCCGCCGCTGCAGGTGACCTGGCCCTCGGCGCCGGGGTGCTGGTGGTTGCAAGAGCCCGGCGGCGGGCCGGTCGGGCTGGCGTCCTTCGAGGTCGAGACGGGCGGGCAGGCGCTGTGCCTGCTGGCACTGGCGCCCTCGCGCCCCGATCCGGGGGCGGCGCGGGCGGCACCGGGCCTGTGGCGGGTCGAGGTGGCGACCAAGGTGACCGAGCCTGTGCGCGTGATTGCCCGGGTGCAGCGCGATGACACGCCGACGGGCCATGCGCCCGCGGGCCGGCAAAGCTGGCTGGACCACCGCGAGGGCTGGGGCTGGGACCCCGAGTTGCGCAGCTATGTGCAACCCCTGACGGCGGCGGGTTGTCCGGTGACGCCGCAAGGCACCGCCGTGGCCTATGCCGGGATCGACTTGCCCCAGGTCTATGTGGTGGGGGCGCTGCGGCCCGCGGGGGCCGGGTGGCGGCCTTCGGCCTTTTCGGCCGAAGGGGCGCAGGGGCTGCGCCGTCCGGGCGAAAGTGCCGGGCCGTCGCTGTCGGCGCCGGGCGAGGCGGGGCCGATGCTGGGCGGCATCGCGGCCAGCGGCATCCTGACTGGCAGCCGGGTGCGGATGGCGGGCACGTCGATGGCGGCGCCGGCGGTGGCGCGGCGGTTGCTTGAGATGTTCCGCGCCGCGCCGCCGCGCGATCTGGCAGAGGAACATGCGGCTCTGGTGGGCGCGGGCAACTGGACCGCAGCCCCCGACCCGCGCCGGGGGCATGGCGTGCTGAGCTGACCCTTAGGCCACCGGCGCGGCGGGGCCTTCGCCCCATTCGCGCACGGCGGCGCGCCACAGCGGGGGCAACAGGCTCCAGCTTGCGGCGGCGGCGACGCGGGCCTTGCCCTGGCGCCAGCCGGTGGTTGTGCCGATGCCCAGGGCGGCAACCCATTTGGCCAGGGTGAAATCGCCCGACCAGTCGTCGCCGCGCGCGGCGAATTCGGGAATCGGATGGGTCGCCCCGCCGCCCAGGCAATGCGCCACGAAGCCAAGCGCGGTGGCCAGGCCCAACAGCCCGCCATGCGCGCTGTCGACGGGGTAGTGTACGCCCGCTACGGTGCGATTGTCGGCGATGCGCTGCGCCAGGCGGAACAGAAGGACGGTCGGGTCCATCGCCGGCGCGGCCTCGGCCGCCGGGGTCAGGTGGTTCAGCAGCGCGTCGATCAGCCCGGCGTCGGCCGTGCCGCCCGCCGACAGCCGCAGCGCCGCCAGCGTGGTCGCCAGCGCAAAGGATTCGGTCGCGTGGCCGGAGGGATAGGCGGAATGGCCGGGCGTGGCGATCACCGGCTGGATCTGCGGCGACAGGTCGATGGGCCGCAGAACCGAGCAGAAGTGCTTCATCCGCTGTTCCTGGCTGACCACGGTATCCATCATCGCGCCCAGCAACAGGCCGGTATAGGGCCGCTGGTTCAGCGAAAACCCGCCCTGGGCGGCAAAGAAGCTGAAGATGTCGCCCGACTGGGCCAGGATCTCGGGCAGGCGATCGGCGCGCAGGTCCATGGCGGTGCGCAGCTCGGCCATCTGTTCGGCGATCTTGGCGGCGCCGGGCGGGGTCAGCGACAGGATCTCGTCGGCGCCAGTCAGGGAATAGCCGCTGTCGTTCGGCACCACGGTGAACAGGCGCATCGATTCATGGCCCAGCACCATGGCGCGGGGCATGTCGTCCTGGCGCATCAGGCGGGTCAGGTCGTCGGCGCGAGGCGTTGCGGGCACCGGCACGCTGCCGTCCCAATAGCCCACCAGCCCCTCGGCCGTCAGCGCCAGCGCCGCGCTGGACACCCCCGAGCCGGCGCCATGCACATTGTGGACGTTGTGAACGTTGTGGACATTGTGGACGTTATGCACGTTGTGAACATTGTGGACGTTATGAACGTTGAGCGAACCCAGAATGGCCATCGAAACCTCCTTGCAGGGGAATGGCGGCAGACTGCCCCGGAATTTCCCCTGTGCAAAGTGGGCCACGCTCTTGCGGCCCGATTTGACGAGGATTTCACGGCGGTTGAACGAAGCGTGACCTGCGTTTAGCCTTGACGCCAAGGGGTGGTGCCGGATGTTCATACGCCTGATCGGCGTCTTCGAGGTGCGCGATGGTGCTGGGCGGGATTGCACGCCGCGCGGCGCGAAGGCGCGCGCGCTGTTGGCGATGCTGTGCCAGACCGCCGACCGCCGCCGCCCGCGGCGCTGGCTGGAATCGCGGCTGTGGTCGGACCGCGGCGCCGAACAGGCCAGCGGCAGCCTGCGCCAGGCGCTGATGGAGTTGCGCAAGGCCCTGGGGCCGGTGGCCGACCGGGTGGTCGCCGACCGCGCCTTTGTCTGGCTTGAGGGCGTGACGACCGACCTTGAGACCGACCCCGCCGCCGCCGCCGAGGCGTTGAAGGCGGGGCGCGAGTTCCTGGAGGACATCGACGTTGCCGACCCGGCCTTTCTGGCCTGGCTGCGCGAGGAACGCGCCCGCATCGCGGCGCAGCTGAAGCTGCCGGGTGCCGCCGTGCCCGCGCCCATCGACGATGCGCGCCCCGCGTTGGTGGTGCGGATGGGGTCCTTGCCCGAGGGAACGGCGACCTTCATCGCGCGCGACCTGGCCCGCGCCATTGCCCGTCTGGCGGCCGAGTTCCTGCTCTTGGACGTGTACGAGGTCGACAGCGATACCGACGCCGATGCCCTGCCGCGCCAGGGTCTGGACCTGCATGTCGAGGGCGCCTGGATCCAGGGCCGGGCCAACATGATGGTCAGCCTGATCGCCCGCGCCCGCCACCAGACGGTGTGGAGCCAGCGCCTGACCGCCGTCGGGGTCGAGGATGTGGCCGAAGGGCTGGAGGACGTGCCCTCGGTCGTGTTCGAGGCGGTCGAGGCGGCGGTGATGCAGATGCCCCGGCTGGCCGAAACCGAACCCGGCGCCGCCTTGCAGGTGAATGCCCGCATCGCCCGCGCCCTGGCCGCGATGTTCAGCTATGACGCCGACCGCCTGCGCGAGGCCGACCGCCTGCTGGAAGAGGCCGCCGGCATCCTGCCTTCGGACCGGCTCTGCGCCTGGCGCAGCCTGGTGCGGCAGATCATGTTCGTCGAGCGTACCGAACCCGACGCCACCCGCCTGCGCGACGAGGCCGATGCCCTGGCCCGCCGCGCGATGGAGATTTCGGACGGCACGCCGCTGGTGCTGGCGCTGGTCAGCCTGACGCGGGTCATGGTCGACGAAAACCCCGAGGCTGGCACCGTGCTGGCGCGCACCGCGCTGCGGCGGTCTCCGTTCAACCCGTTTGCCTGCTGGGCGGGCACGGCGGCGCATATCCGCCACGGCGAACACGACGCGGCGCTGGCGTTGGCCCGGCGCGGGGCCGAGATCGCCGCGCGGTCACCGCTGTTGCATTCGTGGGAGGCGCTGGCCGGTCTGGCGGCGCTGCACGGCGGCCACATCGGCCCGGCGATCGCGCATTTCGAAAGCGCGTTCTACCGCGCGCCGAATTACCGCGCCGCGATGCGCCACCTGGCCTATCTGTATCTCGAGGCCGGATCGCCCGACAAGGCGCAGCGGGTGCTGCGCGCCCTGCGGATGGCCGAGCCGGATTTCTCGGCCGGGGCCGTGCTGCGCGACGATTACCCGGCGAACACGCTGCGCCGGTCGGGGCTGGCCGACCGCCACGCCGACCGGGTGCAGGACCTGATGGCGCGCGCCTCAGGACGCTGAGGACCGCGCCCAGAGGTTCAGTTGCGGTTCCTCGGCGATCTCGGCGATGGCGGCCAGTTCGGCGCCGGTGAAATCCAGCCGTGAGATGGCACCGGCGCAGTCGGTCACCTGTTCGGGCCGGCTGGCGCCGATCAGCGCGCTGGTGATGCCGGGCCGGCCGTCGGGGCCGTCGCGCAGCACCCAGGCGATGGCCATCTGTGCCAGCGTCTGGCCGCGCGCGGCGGCAAGGTCGGCCAGCCGTTGCACCGATTGCCGCGCGGTGGGGGTGATCATCCCGGCATCCAGCCGCCGCCCCCGGGCGGCCCGGCTGCCTTCGGGAATGCCGGCCAGGTACTTGCCGGTCAGGATGCCCTGCGCCAGCGGCGAAAAGGCGATGGAGCCAAGGCCAAGGTCATTCAGCGTGTCCTTCAGCCCGTCGGTTTCCAGCCAGCGGTTCAGGATCGAATAGCTGGGCTGGTGGATCAGGCAGGGGGTGCCCAGATCCTTCAGGATCGCCACCGCCTGCCGGGTGCGGGCGCTGTTGTAGCTGCTGATCCCGACATAAAGCGCGCGGCCCGAGCGGACGATATGGTCCAGCGCCATCATGGTTTCTTCCAGCGGCGTGTCGGGGTCGAAGCGGTGGGAATAGAAGATGTCGACGTAGTCCAGGCCCATCCGCTTCAGGCTCTGGTCGCAGGAGGCGATCAGGTATTTGCGGCTGCCCCATTCGCCGTGCGGCCCCGGCCACATCCGGTAGCCGGCCTTCGAGCTGATGATCAGCTCGTCGCGCAGGCCGCGGAAGTCGGTGCGCAGGATTTCCCCGAACGCCTCTTCGGCGCTGCCGGGGGGCGGGCCGTAATTGTTGGCCAGGTCAAAGTGGATGATGCCGTGGTCCAGCGCGGTGCGGCAGATCGCGCGCTTGGTGTCGTGCGGGGTGTCGTGGCCGAAGTTCTGCCACAGGCCCAGGCTGACCGCGGGCAGCATCAGGCCGGAGTGGCCGCAGCGGCGATAGATCATCCGGTCATGGCGGTCTGCGGCGGTAAGGTAGGTCATGCGCGCTCTCCTGTCGCGGCAGTTTTCCATGGCCGTGCCGGGGGTTCAAGTTGCGCGCGGGGCGAAAGCGCGGGATGCTGCGCGGATGAAGCTGATGCGGCATTTCTGGCGCTTCGTGCTGGCCGTGGTGACGCGGGTCAGCGACGGGCATTTCGGGCTGGTGGCGGCGGGGGTGGCCTTTTACGCCATGTTCGCGGTGTTTCCGGGGCTGGCCGCGGTGGTGGCGATCTGGGGACTGATGGCCGATCCGCAGGTGATCGGCGGCTATCTGGCGGTGGCCGAACGGTTCCTGCCGCCGGACGCGGCACGGCTGGTGCATGACCAGGTGATCGGGCTTCTGGCGGCACCGGCGACGGCCCTGGGCTGGACCACGCTGGTGTCGCTGGCCATCGCGCTTTATTCCGCACGGGCGGGGGTGTCGGCGCTGATCCAGGGGCTGGACGTGGTGCACCGGGCGCGGCCGCGGGGGTGGATTCGGGGCTATGCGGTGGATTTCCTGCTGACCGCGGCGCTGATCGCCGCGCTGATGGTGGCGCTGGCGACGGTGGTGATCGTGCCGATCCTGCTGAACTATGTCACGCTGGGCACGTTCGAGGCCTGGCTGACGCGGGTGCTGCCCTGGGGGGCGATGTTCCTTCTGGTACTGACCTTCCTGAGCATCCTTTACCGCTTTGGCCCCAATGTGCCGGGCGGGTTCCGGTCGGGCTGGATCACGGTGGGCGTGCTGTTCGCTGCCCTGGCCTGGGCGGGGGTGTCGATGGGGTTTTCGGCCTATCTCGCGAATTTCAACAGCTACAACCGGATCTACGGCTCGATCGGGGCCGTGATCATCCTGATGATGTGGCTGTATCTGTCGGTCTGGGCCTTTCTGGTCGGCGGCGCGATCAATGCCGAGCTGGACGAACGGCACCGGATGTTCCGGGCGATGGGTCGGCGGCGCTAGGGCATGCTCCTCGTTCGACTTCGTCTCCTCGTCGCGGGGCGGACGGACGAGGAGGAGACGCAGTCGAACGACGAGTATCCGGTCAGAGATAGCGGTTCCACAGGTTCTCAAGCCGCTCTTGCCGACCGGACCTGGGTTGCGGCTCCAGCCCCTCGGCCGTGACGCGGGCGGCGGCCTGCTCCAGGTTGCCTTTCAGCATCGCCTTGGCCGCGGGGGTTTCCCATCCGGCATAGCGGGCGGCCTTGGCGGTTTCCATCTCTCCGCTTTCCAGCAGGGCGGCGGCGCATTTCAGGGCGCGGGCGCAGGTGTCCATGCCGCCGACATGCGCCAGGATCAGGTCTTCGGGGTCCAGGCTTTGGCGGCGGATCTTGGCGTCAAAGTTGGTGCCGCCGGTGGTGTAGCCGCCCGCCTTGAGGATTTCGTAGAAGGCCACGGCCTTTTCCGCATGGTTGTTCGGGAACTGGTCGGTATCCCAGCCCGACTGATAATCGTTGCGGTTCATGTCGATCGACCCGAAGATGCCAAGGCTGGCGGCAAGGGCGATCTCGTGTTCGAAGGAATGCCCGGCAAGGATGGCGTGGCCCTGTTCGATGTTGGTCTTCACTTCCTTTTCAAGGCCGAAGTCCTTGAGGAATCCGTAGACCGTGGCGACGTCGTAATCGTACTGGTGCTTTGAGGGTTCCTGCGGCTTGGGTTCGATCAGGATGGTGCCCGCAAAGCCGATCTTGTGCTTGTACTCGACCACCTGTTGCAGGAAGCGGCCCGCGTGGGCGCGTTCGGCCTTCAGGTCGGTGTTCAGCAGCGTCTCATAGCCCTCGCGGCCGCCCCAGAGGACGTAGTTCTGTCCGCCCAGGCGGTGCGTGACGTCCATGTTCGCCTTCACGGTTGCGGCGGCATAGGCGTAGACGTCGGGATCGGGGTTGGTGGCCGCGCCCGACATCCAGCGGCGGTGGCTGAACAGGTTGGCGGTGCCCCAGAGGAGTTTCGCCTTGTGGCTGGCCTGCTTGGCCTCGAGGTAATCCGCGATCTCGTTCAGGTTCCGCAGGGACTCGGCAAAGGTCGCGCCTTCGGGGCGCACGTCGGCATCGTGGAAGCAGTAGAAGGGCTGGCCGAGGATGTCGAACAGTTCGAAGGCCACGTCGGCCTTCAGTTTCGCCATCGCCATGGTGTCGCCGAACCAGGGCCGCTCAAGGGTCTGGCCGCCGAACGGGTCGCCGCCCGGCCAGGCGAAGCTGTGCCAATACGCCACCGCAAAGCGCAGGTGGTCCTCCAGCCGCTTGCCCAGCACGACCTCGTCGGGGTTGTAGTGGCGGAAGGCGAATTCGTTCTTCGAGGCGGGGCCTTCATACTTGATCTGCGGGATGCCTTTGAAGAAGTCGGTCATGACAGGTCCTTGATGGCAGTTTGAGCGGCGCGAAAGCGGGCGTGGCCCGCGTCGAAGGCCGCGGTCAGGGCGGGATCGGGGTCGATGGTACGGGCGATCTTGGGCAGGGTGGCGATTTCCGCGCCCGCGCCAGTGGCGGCCATGAGGGCAAGGCGCGCGGCCCCGAAGGCGCCGCCGAAGTCTCCGGCAACCGGCAGGTGGACGGGCACGTTCAGCGCGGTGGCGATCAGGCGCAGCCAGTAGTCCGACCTGGACCCGCCTCCGACGGCGAGGAGGTGGTTCAGGCGGGTGCCGGTGGCGGCCAGCGCGTCGCGGCAGTCGCGGATGGCAAAGGTCACGCCTTCCAGCACGGCGCGTGTGGCGGCGGCGCGGTCGGTGGCGTGTTCAAGGCCGGTGAAGGCGCCGCGGACGGTGGCGCTGTTGAGCGGCGTGCGTTCGCCGCCAAGGTAGGGCAGGAATTGCGTGCGGCCGGGGGCTTGCAGCGGGCCAAGGTCGCCGGTCAGGGTGGCGGCATCGGCGCCGACCAGGCGGGCATACCAGTTCAGCGCATCGGTCGCGGCCAGGATCACGCCCATCTGGTGCCAGGTGCCGGGCAGCGCGTGGCAGAAGGTGTGGATGGCGGTGGCGGGGTCGGGCTGGTAGCCGTCGTTCGCCGCGAAAAGGACGCCGGAGGTGCCGAGAGAGACAAAGGCCTCGCCCGCGCGGACCACGCCGACGCCGACGCCCGAGGCCGCGTTGTCGCCGCCGCCGCCAGCCACGACGACCGACTTGCCCATGCCCCAGCGTGCCGCCAGTTCCGGCCGCAGATGGCCCGAGACGGCGGAGCCTTCGACCAGGCGGGGCATGTTGGCGCGCGAAAGCCCGGTGGCGGAGAGGAGGTCATCCGACCAGTCGCGTGCGCCGGTGTCGAGCCAGCTTGTCCCGGCAGCATCGGACATTTCGGCGACGTGATCGCCGGTCAGCCAGAGGCGCAGGTAGTCCTTGGGCAGCAGGACCTTTGCCACCTTGTCGCGCAGGGCGGGTTCGTGGCGGGCGACCCACATCAGTTTCGGCGCGGTGAAGCCGGGAAAGACGATGTTGCCGGTCAGGCGGCGGAACATCGGGTCGCCGTCCAGCTCGGCCGCTTCTTCGTGGGCGCGGGTGTCGTTCCACAGGATGCAGGGGCGCAGCACGTTGTCGGCGGCGTCCAGCAGCGTCGCGCCATGCATCTGGCCGGACAGGCCGATGCCCTTCACCCCGCCCAGGCCCTGCGCGGCCAAAGCATCCAGCACGGATTCGGCCGCGGCGATCCAGTCGGCGGGGGATTGCTCGCTATGGCCTTCTGCCGGGCGCGAAACGGTCAGGGGGGCGGTGGCCTCGGCCACCACGCCCTGATCTTGGTCGATCAATACGCCTTTCAGGCCCGAAGTGCCCAGGTCCAGCCCGATGAACATCTCAGGCCGCCTTGGCCGGTTTCTTGCCCAGGATGATCATGCCCAGGATATCCTCGTCGGTCACTTCGTTCACGTTGACGGTGCCGACCAGCTGGCCGTTCTTCATCACCGATGCCCGGTCGCACAGCTTCATCACGTTGTGGATGTCATGTTCGATCAGGAAGATGCCCAGCCCTTGGGCCTTAAGTTCCTGGATCAGTTCCGACACCATCTGGGTCTCATGGGGCCCCAGGGCGGCGGTGGGTTCGTCCATGATCAGGATTTTCGCATTGAAGTAGACCGCGCGGGCGATGGCGACCGACTGGCGCTGGCCGCCCGACAGGGCGCTGACCGGCACGTTGAACTTGCGGAAGTTGGGGTTGAGACGCTTCATGATCTTGCGCGTCTCGGCCTCCATCGCGGCGTCGTTCAGCATGCCGCCGGCGCCGACCAGTTCGCGCCCCAGGAACAGATTCGAGGCGGCGTCCAGGTTGTCGGCCAGCGCGAGCGTCTGGTAGATCGTCTCGATGTTCTGGGCGCGGGCGTCCCGGGGGTTGTTGATCTCGACCGGCTGGCCGTTGATCAGGATCTGGCCGCTGTCGGCCTTGTAGGCGCCCGACAGGCACTTGATCAGCGTCGACTTGCCGGCGCCGTTGTGGCCGAGAAGGCCGACGACCTCACCCGGAAAAAGGTCGACGGTGACGTGGTCGACGGCCTTGATGCCGCCGAAGGCGATCGAGATGTCGCGCAGTTCGACAAGCGGGGTCCCGGTTCTGTTCACCATGATCTGCGCCCCTTCACTTGATGCGCTTGCGGTAGAGGATGTCGAGGAACACGGCCAGCACCAGCGCGATGCCGATCACGATGCGCTGGTAGGAACCGTCGCCAAAGCCGATCAGCACCATGCCGGTCTGAAGCGAGGTCAGGATCAGCGCGCCGATGATGGCGCCGTAGATCGTGCCGACTCCGCCGGCCAGCGAGGTGCCGCCCACCACGGCGGCGGCGATGACGTAAAGCTCATCCAGGTTGCCCATCGCGTTGGTGGCGCTGTTCTGCCGCGCCGCGCCGATGACGGCGGCGATGCCGGCAAGGCCACCCATCAGGGCAAAGATCTTGACCGTCATCATGCGGATGTTGATGCCCGACAGGGCCGCGGCCTCGGGGTTGCCACCGATGGCAAAGACATAGCGGCCAAAGCGGGTGCGGGTCATCAGGATGGTCATGGCGATGGCCACCGCGATCATCGCCAGAACCGGATAGGCGAAGCCGTGGCCGAAGCTGGCGCAGACGTCGGAATAGATGGTGTCGTTGTCCTTGGCGCATTCGGGCAGCGCCTCGCCCGTGGCGGTGTAGAATTTCTCGATGTTGCCCTTGGGCCAGATGTAGCTGTTCACCACCGTCGTCGCGCCCAGGATGGCGGCGCAGACCAGGCCGATGACGAAGGTCTCCGCCCAGACCGGGCGCAGCGGGAAGCCGTGGGTGCGCCGCGACTTGCGGCCGTTCAGGAAGGCCAGCACGACAAAGGCACAGGCGATCAGGCCGAAGATCCAGCTGCCGGTGCGTCCCAGCGCGCCGAAAGAGCCACCGCCCAGCAAGGCAAAGGTCTCGTCCATCGGCGCGATGGTCTTGCCGCCGGCCACGAGGAAGGCTGCGCCGCGCCAGACCAGAAGGCCGCCGAGGGTGACGATGAAGGACGGAATGCCGAGAAAGGCGATCAGCAGGCCCTGGAAGGCCCCGATCAGCGCGCCCATGGCGATGCCGAAGGCGACGGTGATGATCCAGATCGCCGGATGGCCCAGGCCCAGGGCGGGTGTCAGGTAATCGA
>JAGPCN010000115.1 GCA_018058035.1 Fuscovulum sp. | reverse complement strand
TACCAAAGCTCGCGGTGTTCCCCGGCCGGGTTGTCGCGGTTGTACAGCCAGTCGTGAAATTCGGGGATTCCGGCCGCCATGCCGTCGGGTCGCTTCATCATCTCGGCCGCGCCCAGGTAGACGAATTCCTGTGCGTCACGAGGCCCAAGAATGGGGTGGTTGATGATCATCTCTAGCCCCTCAATGCAGGTTCGGCTGGGCGCCCTGGCCCTTTTCGTCGATCATCAGCCCCTTGAGGAACCGGTCGAAACGATAGGCCGTGGCCACCTTGTGCGGCGCGTCATTGGCCAGCAGATGCGCAAAGCACCAGCCCGAGGCCGGCGTGGCCTTGAAGCCGCCATAGCACCAGCCGCCGTTGAAATAGAGGCCCTCGACATGCGTCTTGTCGATGATCGGCGACCCGTCCATCGACATGTCCATGATGCCGCCCCAGGTGCGCAGCAGGCGGGCGCGCCCGATGGCCGGCATCAGCGCCATGCCGCCCTCGGCCACGTCCTCGATCACCGGCAGGTTGCCGCGTTGGGCGTAAGAGTTGTAGCCGTCGATATCGCCGCCGAAAACGAGGCCGCCCTTGTCGGACTGGCTGACATAGAAGTGCCCGGCGCCAAAGGTCATCACGCCGTCGATCAGCGGCTTCAGCCCCTCGGAGACAAACGCCTGCAGCACATGGCTTTCGATCGGCAACCGCATGCCGGCATGGGCCATGACCTTCGACGACGACCCCGCCACCGCCACGCCCACCTTTTTCGCGCCGATGAAGCCGCGCGTCGTCTCCACGCCCTTGATCCGGCCGCCTTCGATCCGCATGCCGGTGACTTCGCAGTTCTGGATCAGGTCCACGCCGCGCAGATCCGCCGCCCGGGCATAGCCCCAGGCCACCGCGTCATGCCGCACCGTGCCGCCGCGCCGCTGCGCCAGGCCGCCCTTGATCGGAAAGCGCGCGTTGTCGAAATTCAGCCAGGGATACATCGCCCGGATCTGCTCGCGGTCCAACAACTCGGCATCCGCGCCGTTCAGGATCATCGCATTGCCGCGCCGGGTAAAGGCGTCCCGCTGCGCGTCGGTGTGGATCAGGTTCAGGATGCCGCGCTGGCTGACCATCGCGTTGTAGTTCAGGTCCTGTTCCAGCCCCTCCCACAGTTTCAGGCTGAATTCGTAGAACGGCTCGTTGCCGTCCAGAAGGTAGTTCGACCGGATGATCGTGGTGTTGCGGCCCACGTTGCCGCCGCCCAGATAGCCCTTTTCCAGCACCGCGATGCGGGCCTGGCGGAATTCCTTGGCCAGGTAATAGGCCGTGGCCAGCCCGTGCCCGCCGCCGCCGACGATGATGTAATCATACTCGGCCTTTGGCGCGGGGTCGCGCCAGACGGGCTTCCACCCCTTGTGGCCCGTCAGGGCCTCGGCAATCACCCGGAAACCGGAATAGCGCATCTGTCGGCCCTCATGTCCTGACCTGGGCGGACCCTATCGCGTCACCTGCGGCGAGAATGATCGGTTTTCGCCATCGGTGGTACAGTTTCGGCCATCAGGGCGCGGCGGTGCCCAGACCCTGGGTCGCGGCGATTTCCCAGACAAGGGCGCCGGCCGGGCTGTGCGCGCCGGCCAGCCGCAGCGCCAGAACCTGCAGATCGACCGAGGGCAGCCGGTCGTCCAGCAGCGCGGCCTCGCCCAGGGCGATCCGCTGCGCCGCCACCGACAGCGGCACCCATGCCACCCCCAGCCCGGCCATCGACAGTTCCAGCACCGCCAGGGTCAGCGCACAATCCGCGCGCGATTCCAGCACCAGCCGTTCCTCGACGGCGGGCAGCAGGTGGCGGTTCATCACCTCGCCAAAGAAGACGTCGCCCGGATAGGTGATGATCGGCAGCCGGCCGGCGCGCAGGCTGTCGTCCAGCCGCGCCAGATTGGCCCGCGCCACCACCGGCACCAGCCGGTCGGTGCCCACCACCATCGTCTCGACAAAGGCCTCGCGGATCGGGCCGGGCTCGTCGCTGACCTGAAAGGCAAAGGCCAGGTCGGCCCGCCGCGACAACAGTAGCGCCAGGCATTCGTCCAGGTTGGCGCTGGTCAGCCGGACATGCACGTCCAGCCCCAGGTCCTGCACCCGCCGCAGAAGGCGCGGCGTGACGCTGGTCGACAGCGCGTGCTGGCTGGCGATCGCCAGCCGGTTCCCCGCCATCCGGTCGCCGCGGCGCAGATCTTCGGCCAGCTGGTGCATCGCGCCGATCATCCGGGCGATGCGGTCCAGATGCTCGGCCGTGGTGGGGCGCAGGCGGATCGGCTTTTTCGTGCGGTCGAACAGCTCGATTCCCAGGTGGTCCTCGATCTGCTGGACGCGCCGGGAAAAGGCGCTTTGCGTCAGGTTGCGGCGCCGCGCCGCCTCGGTAAAAGACCCGGTTTCCGCAATGCTGACGATGTCTTTCAACCAGTCCAGCCGCATTCCGGGCATCCTTCATGCATTTCCTGCATGCTGTCTGAAGAAAATGGCATTTGCAATGACACCGCCAAGCTGCCACCGTCCCGCCAGCTTTCCGGCAAAGGACCTGTCATGCATCTGGCGCGCTTTCCCCGTGTGTTCCTGGCCCATCTTCCCACCCCGCTGGAGCGGCTTGACCGCCTTGGCCGCGAACTGGGTGGCCCCGAGATCTGGATCAAGCGCGACGATTGCACCGGGCTGTCCACCGGCGGCAACAAGACCCGCAAGCTGGAATTCCTGATGGCCGAGGCGCAGGCGATGGGCGCCGACATGGTGATGACGCAAGGCGCCACGCAGTCGAACCATGCCCGCCAGACCGCGGCCTTTGCGGCCAAGCTGGGCATGGCCTGCCATATCCTGCTTGAGGATCGCACCGGCTCGAACAACCCGAACTACAACGGCAACGGCAACGTCCTGCTGGATCACCTGCACGGCGCCACGACCGCGAAATACCCCGGCGGCACCGACATGGCCGCGCAGATGGAGGCGGACGCCCAGCCCTTCCGCGAGGCGGGCCGCAAGGTCTATATCATCCCCGGCGGCGGGTCGAACGCGACCGGCGCGCTTGGCTATGTCAACTGCGCGTTCGAGCTGCTGGGCCAGCTGAACGACCGCGGGCTGAAGGTCGACCACATCGTCACCGCCACCGGATCGGCGGGCACTCAGGCGGGGCTGATCACCGGCCTGAAGGCGACGAACGCCGGCATCCCGCTGCTGGGCATCGGCGTGCGCGCGCCGAAGGACCGGCAAGAGGCGATGGTCTTCGCCCTGGCCGAAAAGACCGCCGACAAGCTGGGCTGCCCCGGCGTCGTGCAGCGCGGCGATGTGGTGGCGAACACCGATTACGTCGGCGCGGGCTATGGCATTCCCGGCGCCGACACCATCGCCGCGATCCGCATGTTTGCCGAACTGGAAGGCATCCTGCTGGACCCGGTCTATTCCGGCAAGGGCGCGGCGGGGCTGATCGACCTGTGCCGCAAGGGGCACTTCAAGAAGGGCGAACGCATCGTCTTTCTGCACACCGGCGGCTCGGCCGGCCTCTTTGGCTATGACAACGTCTTTGCCGCGGGGGCCGCGCAGGGATGACACCACGGCGGGTCGGCATCCTGGGCGGCATGGGTCCGCAGGCGACGGTCCTGCTGATGCAGCGCCTGATCGCCGCCGTGCCTGCCCAGGACGATGCCGACCATATCCCGCTGATCGTCGACCAGAACCCGCAGGTGCCCTCGCGCATCCGCTTTCTGATCGAGGGCGAGGGCGAAGACCCCGCGCCCACGCTGGCCGCCATGGCCCGCCGGCTGACCGAAGCCGGGGCCGAGGCGCTGGCGATGCCCTGCAACACCGCGCACCACTTTGCCGATGCGATCCGCGCGGCCTCTGCGCTGCCGTTCCTCGACATGGTCGCGGGCACGGTGGCGCAGGCGCGGGCGCTGGCGGGGGGGGCGGGGCCGGTGGGCATCCTGGGGTCGCCCGCGCTGCGGCGGATCGGGGTCTTTGACCGCGCCTTTGCGGGCAGCGGCCTGGTGCCGCTCTGGCCTTCGGACGAGGCGCCACTGTTGCAGGCGATCCGCACCATCAAGGCCACCGGCGATACCGAAGGCCCGCGTGCCGCGCTGCAAGCCGCCTCGGCCGATCTCTTGTCGCGAGGCGCGCGGGTGCAGCTTGTCGCTTGCACGGAATTCTCGCTGGTGCCCCGGCCGGTGGTTGCCGGAGTGCTGGCGCTGGACACGCTTGACGTTCTTGTCGGGTTGATCGTTGGATTTGCCTTGAAAAACGGAACCGACCGTGGCCCGCTTGGCCCACCAACAACAGGAGAGTGAGATGACGAAAATGCTTGCGAAGGTTCTTCTGACCGCCTCTGCCGCCGCATTGCTGGCGGGCCCGGCCCTGGCCGAAACCGTGATCATCGGCAACTTCGGCAGCCCGACCCCGATGCAGGTGGCCCGCGCCGAGAAGAAATTCGACGCCGCGACCGGCTGGGAGATCGAATGGCGCACCTTCGGCTCGGGCACCGAAGTGATCGCCGCCATGGCCTCGGGCGATGTGCAGGTGGCGGAACTGGGCTCGTCGCCCCTGGCCATCGCGGCCAGCCAGGGGGTCGAGCTGCAGTTGTTCATGATCGCGCAGGGCCTGGGCACGGCGGAAAGCCTGATCGCCAAGGCCGACAGCGGCATCGCCAAGCTGGAAGACGTCAAGGGCAAGCGCATCGCCGTTCCGGTGGGGTCGACCGCGCATTATTCGCTGATGGGCGCGCTGGCCCATGCCGGCATCGCGGAAACCGACGTGACCATCGTCAACCTGCCGTCCGACCAGATCGCCGCCGCCTGGGATTCGGGCCAGGTCGATGCCGCCTTCATCTGGGAGCCGGTGCAGAACCAGATCCTGCAGACCGGCACCTTCATCGTCGGTGCCGACCAGACCGCCGCCTGGGGCTATCCCACCTTTGACGGCTGGGTGGTGAACAAGGCCTTTGCCGAGGCCAACGCCGAGTCCATGGTCGCCTTTGCCAAGGTGATGAACGAGGCGAACATGGCCTATCTGGCCGACCCCGCCGCCTGGACCGCCGACAGCGCCTCGGTCAAGACCATCGCCGAGGTGACGGGCGCCGACCCGGCGCAGGTGCCGGGCATCCTGAAAGGGTTCACCTTCATTCCGCTGGCCGACCAGCTGGGCGATACCTGGATGGGCGGCGCCGCTGCGAACATGAAGGCCACCGCCGACTTCCTGGTCAAGGCGGGCCGGATCGACGCGGCGGTCGACGACTATTCGGGCTTTGTCACCATGGCCATCGCCGAAGCCGCCAAGTGACAGGAATCCGGGCCGGGGGCGGCGTGTCCGCCCCCGGCCCGTCACGCACGGGGAAAGCTGCGGGCATGGGGTTGAACATCAGGCAGGCATCGGTGGTCTACCCGTCGGTTGACGGTCGCCCTCCGGTCGAGGCCCTGCGCCAGATCGACCTGGAGATCGGGGCCGACGATTTCGTCGTGGCCCTGGGTGCCTCGGGCTGCGGCAAGTCCACGCTGCTGTCGCTGATCGCGGGATTTCTGTCGCCCAGTTCGGGCGAGATCCTGCTGGACGGCCAGCCCGTCCAGGGCCCCGGCGCCGACCGCGCCGTGGTGTTCCAGAAGCATGCCCTGCTGCCCTGGCTGAACGTCATCGACAACGTCGCCTTCGGGCTGAAGCTGCAGGGCGTGGCCGAATCCCGCCGGTACGAGATCGCCCGCGGCTTCATTCAGCTTCTGGGCCTGGGCGACTTTGAAACCTCGCGCGTCTACAACCTGTCGGGCGGCATGCAGCAGCGCGTCGGTATCGCCCGCGCCCTGACCTGCGACCCGAAGGTCCTGTTGATGGACGAACCCCTTGGCGCGTTGGACGCGCTGACCCGCGAAAAGGCGCAGGAACTGATCCTGAAGATCTGGCACACCACCCACAAGTCGGTGTTCTTCATCACCCATTCGGTCGAGGAGGCGCTGTTCATGGGCACCAGGCTGATCGTGATGTCGCCCCGCCCCGGCCGCATCGCGCACCGCTTCGACCTGCCGTTCTCGCGCCAGTTCCTGTCGGGCACCCCGGCCCGCACCGTCAAGGCCAGCCGCGAGTTCATCGCCCTGCGCGAAGAGGTGCTGAAGATCATCTTCTCGGATGAAGAGGCTCTGGCATGACCGACGACGCCTATCCGAACACCCGGTCGAAGAAGAAGGGCGTCCTGTTCTTCCTGATGAAGTCGCGCGCCACCAAGCCCGGCGAAACCTACGGCGTGCCGGGGCAGGGCGATACGCTGCTTTTGTCGCTGGCCTCGATCGCGGGCATCATCTTCCTGTGGTGGCTGGCGACCACGCTGGGCTGGGTCAAGCCGCTGTTCCTGCCCGGCCCCGGCGCCGTGCTGCGCAAGTTCCTTCAGATCTGGAACGAGGGCTTTACCAACACCGCCTTCCTGACCCATGTCGCGGTCTCGACCGCCCGCGTCTTCGGCGCCTTCCTGCTGGCCTGCCTGATCGGCATTCCCCTTGGCCTGGCGATGGGGATGAGCCCGCTGATCCGCGGCATCTTCGACCCGCCGATCGAATTCTACCGCCCGATCCCGCCACTGGCCTACCTGCCGCTGATGATCATCTGGTTCGGCATCGGCGAGACGTCGAAGGTGCTGCTGATCTTTCTGTCGGTGCTGGCACCGGTGGCCCTGGGGGCGCGGGCCGGCGTGAAATCGGCGGCGATCGAGCAGATCCACGCCGCCTATTCCTTTGGTGCCACCCGCTGGCAGGTGATGCGCCATGTCATCCTGCCCTCGGCCTTGCCGGAAATCCTGACGGCCATGCGCATCGGCATCGGCTTTGGCTGGACCACCCTGGTCGCCGCCGAGATGGTCGCCGCGACCGAGGGGCTGGGCTACATGGTGCTGTCGGCCAGCCAGTTCCTGCAAACCTCGACTGTGATCATGGGAATCATCGTGATCGCGGCCATCGCCTACGCTTTCGATCTTCTGATGCGGTTCATCGAACGCAAGGTCGTTCCCTGGAAGGGCCGGATGTAAGGACGTCCCATGACCATCACCTATCTGAAGAAAGCCACCCGGACCGCCGAGACCGGGCAGACCGACGTGCGCGCCGCGGTCGAGACGCTGCTGGCCCGCATCGACGCGGGCGGCGAAGACGCCGTGCGCCAGCTGGCCGCCGAGATGGACCGCTGGACCGGCCCCGTGGTCGTCACGCCCGACGAACTGGCCGCCGCCATCGCCCGCGTGCCCGAGACGCTGAAGGACGACATCCGCTTTGCCCATGCCAACATCGCCCGCTTTGCCAGGGCGCAGCGCGGCACCATCTCGGATTGCGAAATCGAGGTGATCCCCGGCCTGCTGGCGGGGCAAAAGCAGATCCCCGTCGCCTCGGCCGGCTGCTATGTGCCCGGCGGGCGCTACAGCCACATCGCCAGCGCCATCATGACGATCACCACCGCGAAAGAGGCGGGCGTGGCGCATATCACCGCCTGCTCGCCGCCGCGGCCCGGCCAGGGCATTCCGCCCGCCATCCTGTTCGCGATGCACCTTTGCGGCGCCGATGCGATCCTGAACCTGGGCGGCGTGCAGGGCATCGCCGCCATGGCCAAGGGCATGTTCGGCCTGCCCAAGGCCGATATCCTGGTCGGCCCCGGCAACCAGTATGTCGCCGAGGCCAAGCGCATCCTGTTCGGTGAAATCGGCATCGACATGTTCGCCGGCCCGACGGACAGCATGGTGATCGCCGACGCCTCCGCCGACCCGCTGCTGGTGGCCTGGGATCTGGTCGGCCAGGCCGAACACGGCTGGAACTCGCCGGTCTGGATGGTGACGACCGACCGGGCGCTGGCCGACCGGGTGCTGGCGCTGGTGCCCGACCTGATCGCCGGGTTGCCCGAGCTGAACGCCACCAACGCCCGCGCCGCCTGGGCCGACCTGGCCGAGGTGATCCTTTGCGACACCGACGCCGAGATGGTGCAGGTCGCCGACCGCTATGCGCCCGAACACCTGCACGTCCAGGCCCGGCGGCTGGACTGGTGGCTGGCCAACCTGCGTTGCTACGGCTCGCTCTTCCTGGGCGAGGAGACCACCGTGGCCTTCGGCGACAAGACCTCGGGGCCGAACCACGTTCTGCCCACCTCGGGCGCCGCGCGCTATACCGGCGGGCTGTCGGTCCACAAGTTCATGAAGACGGTGACCTGGCAGCGCGCCACCCGCGACGCCTCGCGCCAGCTGGCCATCGCCACGGCGCGGATTTCCCGCGAAGAGGGGATGGAGGGCCACGCCCGCACCGCCGACGTGCGGCTGGCCAAGTTCTTTCCCGGAGAATCCTTTGACCTCGGCCCCCGCGTGCCCGGCGCCTGAACCCGCCGACCTGCAGCGCCCGGCTGTTTTTTCCCATTGCCCCGTTGCGCGAACCGCCTAAGCTTGCCGCGTCTCTCCCAAAGGGTGGGGAGAAGGTTTCAACAGGAACGAGGGCCGCAATGGGCAAGAGAGACGAGCTGATCGCCAAGTATGCCGACGATCTGAAGAACAAGTGCAAGGTCAACCCCGACATGGACCTGCTGACCAAGGTCACCATCGGCTGCGGCCCGTCGATCTATGACAACGACGCCCAGACCGTCGCCGCCTCGGACAAGGACGAGCTGGAGCGGATCAAGGCCAACTTCCTGATCAAGAAGCTGGGCCTCAAGGACGGTTCCGCCCTGATGGAGGGGATCAGCGCCGCTGTCGACACCTACGGCAAGTCCGAGCGCAACAAGTACCGCGCGGTGTTCTACTACCTGCTGGTCAAGCACTTCGGCCGCGAAGCCGCCTACAAGTAACCGGCGCAGCCATTGAACTTTCCGGGGCGGGCGGCCATTCTGGCCGCCCGTTCGCATTCCGATGGCCCGAATGACCGCCAAGCCGCAGCCGACCCACTCGGCCGAAACCACCGTTGTTCCGGTGATCCTGGGCGTAGCCCTGGGCCATTTCCTGAACGACCTGATGCAGTCGCTGATCCCGGCGGCCTATCCGCTGCTGAAAGACAACCTGGCGCTGTCGTTCACCCAGATCGGCCTGATCACCTTTGTCTTCCAGGGCACCGCCTCGGTGCTGCAACCGCTGGTGGGCTTGTATACCGACCGCCGCCCGCTGCCCTTTGCGCTGGCCGCCGGCATGGCCTCGACTGGGGCGGGGCTGATCCTGCTGGCCCATGCCGCCAGCTTTGGCATCGTCCTTCTGTCGGTCGCCTTCATCGGCCTCGGCTCGGCCATCTTCCACCCCGAGGCCTCGCGCATCGCCCGCCTTGCCGCCGGCATGCGGCCCGGCTTCGCGCAATCGGTGTTCCAGGTCGGCGGCAACGCCGGGTCCGCCCTTGGCCCGCTGGCGGCGGCTTTCGTGGTGCTGAAACAGGGCCAGACCTCGATCGAATGGTTCGCCATCGTGGCGCTGACCGGCATGGCGGTGCTGGCGGTGATCGGCCGCTGGTATCAGGTCGCCGGCGCCGGCCGTGCGGCGCATCGCAAGGCCCGTGCCGCGTCGATGGCGCCGCCTCCTGCCCTGGTGCGTCGCGGCATGGTGGTGCTGGTCATCCTGATGGTGTCCAAGTTCGTCTATTCGGTCAGCCTGTCCAGCTACTACACATTCTATCTGATCGAGAGGTTTGCCC
Source organism: Fuscovulum sp. (assembly GCA_018058035.1). GTDB lineage: Bacteria > Pseudomonadota > Alphaproteobacteria > Rhodobacterales > Rhodobacteraceae > Pseudogemmobacter. The sequence continues at coordinate 2,426 of JAGPCN010000115.1, read as the reverse complement.
TGACCAAGGCGCAGGCCAACCTTTGCCTGTTCATCTTCCTGGCCGCCGTGGCCGCCGGCACCATCCTTGGCGGCCCGATCGGTGACCGAATCGGCCGCCGCCGGGTGATCCTGTGGTCGATCCTGGGCATCCTGCCCCTGACCATCGCCGTGCCCTGGCTGCCGCTGGTGCCCAGCGTGATCGCCGCCGCCGCGGCCGGGATGATCCTGGCCTCGGCCTTCCCGGCCATGGTGGTCTATGCCCAGGACCTGATGCCGCGCCATACCGGCATGGTGGCGGGCCTGATGTTCGGCGTGGCCTTCGGCATCGCGGCCTTCGGTGCCGCCCTGCTGGGCGTCCTGGCCGACCACTGGGGGATCGAGGCGGTCTACCGGCTGTGCGCCTTTCTGCCGCTGCTGGGCCTGGCCGCCTTCTGGCTGCCCGACGCCCGGCACTGACCCTGGTACTGGCCGGCCCGGCGCATTCGCCTCAAATCCCCGGCACTTGGGCTTTGCCTTGCCGGGGCGATTCCCGGTATCAAGATTTCAACGCAGGGCAGAACCGCCCGAGACCTTATCAGAACACATGCGGTGCTAGGGGAGCATGTGGGGTGGATGGAGGGTCTCGTAGGGGTGCGGGGCCCTCCATTTCGTTTGTCTCCCCCCTTCGCCAATCCTCGTCGTCGACTTCGTCGCTCCTCGGTGCGCCATCCGCGACGACAAGCCGAAGGCGCAGGAGGAGCATTCCTTGCCCCTTGCCCTTCCCCCGGTCCCGCCGCACCATCGCGCCCCAGCCAAAGGGGACCGGGATGACCTTGCGCGACTATTACCCGCTGACCGAACCCTATCAGACCGGCGCGCTGGACGTGGGCGATGGCCATGTCCTGTACTGGGAACGTGTCGGCACCCCCGGCGCCACGCCGGCCGTCTTCCTGCACGGCGGCCCCGGCGGTGGGATCGACCCGGCGCACCGCCGCTTCTTCGACCCCGCGCGCTATGACGTTCTGCTGTTCGACCAGCGCGGCTGCGGACGGTCCACCCCCTTTGCCAGTCTTCAGGCCAACACCACCTGGCACCTGGTGGCCGACATCGAACGCCTGCGCGCCATGATCGGCGTCGACAAATGGCTGGTCTTCGGCGGCTCCTGGGGCTCCACCCTCGCGCTTGCCTATGCCGAAACCCACCCCGACCGCGTCAGCGCCCTGATCGTACGCGGCATCTACACCGTGACCAAGGCAGAGGTGGACTGGTTCTACCGCTTCGGCGTCTCCGAGATGTTCCCCGATGCCTGGGAGGATTTCCTGGCGCCCCTGCCGGCCGACGACCGCGCCGACCCCGTCGCCGCCTATCGCCGCCTGCTCACCAGCGAAGACGCGGCAACCCGGCTGGCCGCCGCCCGCGCCTGGTCGGTCTGGGAGGGCCGCACCATCACCCTCTTGCCGCAGCCCCAGACCATCGACCAGTTCGGCCAGGACCGCTTTGCCGAGGCCTTCGCCCGGATCGAGAACCACTTCTTCTTCCACGACTGCTGGCTGGAACCCGGCCAGCTGATCCGCGATGCCCACCGCCTGCACGGCATCCCCGGAGAGATCATCCACGGCCGCTACGACATGCCCTGCCCGCTGCGCAGCGCCTGGACCCTGCACAAGGCCTGGCCCGATGCCGCCTTCCACATCGTCGAAGGCGCTGGCCACGCCGGGTTCGAACCGGGCATCGCCGACCGCCTGATCCGCGCCACCGACCGCTTTGCCGGCGGCTGAACGCAGGGCCGCGCACCCCCGGTGAAACGCGATTTCACTTGACTTGCGACCGGGTTCTGCAACCCTTCCGCCATTGTCGGACGACCCGTGGTCGCGACGGCCCTTTGCCCTCGCTTTTGGCCACGCCCCTGCAGACTGCGACCGTTCGGTTTTCCGCGTGCGGCCCTTGCGCCGCGCCGCGATCCAATCGCCGACCGGCACCCCTGACAGCCCCCATTTCCGCACCCCCGGTGCCCATTCCTTGCTGGAGTCCCCCCATGTCCGACCTGCCCCTTTCCCCCTCAGTGATCGAAACCCTGCTGCGCCTTGGCCTGACGACGCCCCTCGCGCCCGTCAGCTTTGACGACACCAATGACGAGGGCAACGAGGACGACGAAGGCAATGAGGGCAACGAGGCCGACGAGGGCGACGAGGGCCTGCCCGGCTTTGAGGACGACGAGAACAACGAGGGCGACGAAGCCAACGAGAACAACGAGGGCGACGAGTCCAACGAGAACGACGAAGGCAACGAAGGCAACGAAGGCGACGAGGGCGACGAGGCCAACGAGAACGACGAAAACAACGAGGACAACGAGAACAACGAGGGCGACGAGAACAACGAAGCCGACGAGGGCGACGACGACGACGACGACGACGAGAACGACGACGACGACGACGACGACGAGAACGACGAGAACGACGAAGACGA
>JAGPCN010000114.1 GCA_018058035.1 Fuscovulum sp. | reverse complement strand
AGAAGCCGCTCTGGCCGACGCCGAGGACGCGGCACATCCGGCGGATCGGGAAGCAGGCCCTCGCCATTGGGCTCGAACCGACGGCGCCTCGATGGCTCGTTCCGCTTCGATGAAACCGAAGGTCATCCGTGGCGGGCTCTCTCGGACCAGGGGCATTCATCCGGGGCGCGTGACGCGCCATGCCGGGAAAAAGGGGCGCGCAAGGGATGCGCGCCCCGACTGCGGGGTGGACGGGGGCGCCGGCGGCTCAGCCGTCGAAATCCACCGTCTCCATGATCTTCAGCGCGGCGGCGCGTTCGGCCGCGATGGTGGACAGCGGCAGCTCGTCTGGGGTGAAGGTGCCCCACGATGCCACCAGGGCCGAGCGTTCGACGCCGGGCTTCACCGGGAATTCGTGGTTGGTCTCGGCATAGATCTTCTGCGCCGCGTCCGACGACAGCCATTCCATGAACTTCAGCGCGGCCTCGCGGTTCGGCGCGGCCTTGGTCATCGCGATGCCCGAGACGTTCACATGCGTGCCGCCGCCTTCGAACACAGGAAAGACGATGTTCACCGATTCCGCCCATGGCACCTGCTCGGGGTCGGCCAGCATCTGGCCCATGTAATAGGTGTTGCCAAGCGCGATGTCGCATTCGCCTGCCGCGATGGCCTTGACCTGGTCGCGGTCGCCGCCGTCGGGCTTGCGGGCGAGGTTGGCCTTCAGGCCCGCCGCCCACTGGGTGGCATAGGCCTCGTCGTGGTGCGCGATGACGGCGCCCAGCAGGGCGACGTTGTAGTCATGCAGCCCCGACCGGGTACAGAGCCGCCCCTTCCACTTGTCCGAGGCCAGGTCTTCGTAGGTGGTCACCTCGCCCGGCTGCACGCGGTCCTTCGAGGCATAGACGATGCGGGCGCGGGTGGTCAGGCCGAACCATTGGTCGCCGGGGTCGCGCAGGGCTTCGGGGATATTGGCCTCCAGCACGTCGGACTGCACGGGCTGGGTGACACCGGCATCGACGATCTGCTGCAGCCGGGCGATGTCGACGGTCAGCACGATGTCGGCCGGAGAGCGGTCGCCCTCGGCCTGCAGCCGCTCGGCCATGCCCTTGTCGACGAAGGCCACGTTTACCGTGATGCCGGTTTCCGCGGTGAAGGCATCGACCAGCGGCTGGATCAGCTCGGGCTGGCGGTGGGAGTAGACGTTGACTTCATCGGCCAGCGCGGGAAGGGCGGTGGTGAGGGCCAGCGCGGCAAGGGAGGCACGGAACATTGGCTGAGTCCTTTTGTCGGGTTTCCTGCGGTGCTTAAACCTGACAAATTCACTTGGGTCAATATCCCGAGTGATTTTATGGCAGATTGCCGCAGCCACCCCGCGCAAGCCGGAATTCGCGCGAATTCCGTCACGATTTCCGCGCGGAAATCGCCTTCTCTTCGTGTTTGGCGCGGGTCCACAGCGCGTCCATCTCGGCCAGGTCGCTTTGCGCAGGCGTCTTGCCGGCCTCGGCCAGCCAGTCCTCGATGCGCGCGAAGCGGTGGGTGAACTTGGCGTTGGCGGCCCGCAGGGCGGCTTCGGGGTCGACCTTCAGGTGGCGGGCCAGGTTCGCCACCACGAACAACAGGTCGCCCATCTCTTCGGTCAGCGCCGCGTGGGTCAGGCTGTCGCGGGCCTCGACCACCTCGCGCGCCTCTTCCTGCAGCTTGTCCAGCACCTCGTCCGCCGAGGGCCAGTCGAACCCGACCCGGGCGGCGCGGTTCTGCAGCTTGACCGCGCGGGTCAGGGCGGGCAGGGCCAGGGCCACGCCGTCCAGGGTGCGCGCCGCCCCCCGTTCGGCGGCTTTCGCGGCCTCCCAGTCGCGGGTCTGCTGGTCGGGCGTCTTGTCGCGGCTCTGGTCGCCGAAGACATGCGGGTGGCGGGTCACCATCTTGTCGCAGATCGTGCGGACAACATCGGCAAAGCCGAAGAGGCCGGCCTCTTCGGCCATCCGGGCGTGGTAGACGGCCTGGAACAGAAGGTCGCCCAACTCGCCCCGCAGCTCGTCCCAGGCCTGGCGTTCGATGGCGTCGGCGACTTCGTGCGCCTCTTCCAGCGTGTAGGGCGCGATGGTGGCAAAGCTCTGCACGATGTCCCAGGGGCAGCCGGTTTCGGGGTCGCGCAGGCGGGCCATGATCTCGACCAGGCGGTCGATCCCGGCCTGCGACTCATGCACCAGGCGGTCGCTTTCCGTGCGGTCAAGGCGGAGATCGGTCATTGCGGCCACCGTGATTTTCAGATTTGATCAAAGACCGAGACCACCGCGAGGAATCCCGACCATGCCCGTGCTGAACCGTATCGCCTCTTACGCCGAGGAAATGAAGGCCTGGCGGCGGCATCTGCACCAGTATCCCGAACTGGCCTTCGATTGCGGCCAGACCGCGGCCTGGATCGCGGCGCGGCTGCGTGAGATCGGGGTGGACGAGATCCACGAAGGCATCGCCAAGACCGGCATCGTGGCGATCATCAATGGCCGGGGCCCGGGGCCGGTGATCGGGTTGCGCGCCGACATGGACGCGCTGCCGATCGAGGAACTGACCGGCGCGCCGCATGCCAGCAAGGTCAAGGGCAAGATGCATGCCTGCGGCCATGACGGCCATGTGACGATGCTTCTGGGTGCCGCGAAGTACCTGGCCGAGACCCGCAACTTCGCCGGCAAGGTGGCGCTGTTGTTCCAGCCGGCCGAGGAAGACGGCGGCGGCGGCCAGGTGATGGTGCAGGAAGGCGTCATGGACCGCTTCGGCATTACCAGCGTCTATGGCATCCACAACGCGCCGAACGTGCCCTTCGGGCATTTCCAGACCACGCCGGGGCCGTTGATGGCATCGGTCGACACCGCCTTTGTCTACATCACCGGCAAGGGCGGCCATGGCGCCACCCCGCACGAGACGGTGGACCCGGTGGTGGCGGTGGTGGGGATGGTGTCGGCGATCCAGACCATCATACCGCGCAACGTCTATGCGCTGGACGAGGCGGTGATCAGCGTGACCCAGATCCACACCGGCACGGCCAGCAACATCATCCCCGAAGAGGCGATGTTCTGCGCCACCATCCGCTGCTTCAAGCCCGATGTCCGGGCGCTGTTGAAGCGGCGGTTTTTCGAGATCGTCGAGGGCCACGCCGCGGCCTATGGCGTCAAGGCGCGGATCGACTACGACTGGGGCTATCCGGCGACGATCAACCACGAGGAAGAGGCGGATTTCGCCGCCGAGGTGGCGCGCGAGGTTTCAGGCGCCGAGGCGGTGGACGCCCGCGCCAACCGCGAGATGGGGTCCGAGGATTTCAGCTATATGCTCGAGGCGCGGCCGGGGGCCTATCTGTTCCTCGGCACCGGGCCGGGGGCGGGGCTGCACCACCCGGCCTATGACTTCAACGACGAGGCGGCGCCGGTGGGCGCCAGCTTCTTCGCGTGCCTGGTTGAGCGGGCTCAGCCGCTGGGCTGACGGACCAGCGGGATCAGGCCAAAGCCGGCCTGGCCGGCCAGGCCAAGCGCACCGGGCGCGGTGGCCAGGGCGGCCATGAACTCGGCCGGGGTCTGGCCGAAGGCCAGCGCGGTGGCCAGTTCCAGCAGCATCAGCAGCGCGAAGGCCAGCGCGCCGAAGGCGGCGCGCGGCGCCTGCGGCCAACGCCGCAGCACCCGGCCCGCCACCGCCCATGACAGCGCCAGCACCAGCGGCAACTCCAGCGCCACCGCCGCCAGCGCGCCGGTCTGCGGCGCGACCAGCGTGACGCGCAGCGCGCCAAGCGCGAAGGCCACCGCAAAGACCGGCAGGACATAGGCGAAAGCGGCCTTGACGACAGCGGGCATGGCGGGAACTCTGGCCTGGGGTGGGATCGGTCGGCGATCCGCCAGCCCTGCCACCGCGCCCGCCTCATTGCAACAGGAGCCTGCCGTGAAAGCCCTTGCCATGTTTCCTTGCCGCCGCCGGACCCGGGCCGTTGCGGCCCTGCTGCTCATGGCCGCCGCCCCCGCAACGGCGCAGGATTATGTCGGCTTCCGCTCGCCGACCGGCAACATCCATTGCGCGATCTACAGCTGGAATGGCGGCACCGAGGCGCGCTGCGACCTGCGCGAGCTGACGCCCAGCTACACCCGCTTTCCCGGCCAGTGCGAGCTGGACTGGGGCGCTTCGTTCGGGGTGAATGCCGCCGGAAAGGGCTATCTGGTCTGCGCCGGCGATACCGTGATGGACCCGCGCAACCCGGTGCTGCCCTATGGTCAGGCGGTGTCGCTGGGCGGCATCTCCTGCGTCTCGGCCAAGACGGGGATGACCTGCACCAATGCCGCCGGCCATGGGTTCAGCGTGGCCAAGGCGAAGCAGAAGCTGTTCTGAGCGCGGCGCGGCGGGGCCGGCCGCCGGGGGTTTTCCACCCCCGGACCCCCGGAGGATATTTGAGGACAGATGAAAGGCCGCGAATCGTCGGCCGGTAGGACCCTTCGGGGGAATTGGTCCTAATGGGGCCGGATCAACCTTTGGACACCATATCTGGCCCCGCCGCTACCTTTGGTGCGGGGTGGGGGCTGGCCGGGATTTGATCAAAATGCTAGGCTGACGGGGTTCATGATCTGAAAAGGAGACCCCTCATGACCGCCCACCTGGCCCTGGCACGGCCCGACGCCGACGCGCTTTGGGAGATGGACCGCCAGCACCTGCTGCATCCCTGGACCAACTTTGGCCCCTTCGAGAAAGAGGGCAGTCTGGTCATCACCAAGGGCGAGGGATGTTATCTGTGGGACGCCGAGGGGCGACGATATCTGGATGCCGTGGGCGGCATGTGGTGTACCAACGTGGGCCTGGGCCGCAAGGAGATGGCGCAGGCGATCGCCGAGCAGGCCGAGCGGCTGGCGTTTTCCAACACCTTCGTCGATGTCACCAACGATCCTTCGGCCCGGCTGGCGGCCCGGCTGGCGGCGCTGGCGCCCGGCGACCTGAACCGGGTGCATTTCACCACCGGCGGCTCGACCGCGGTCGATACCGCGGTGCGGATGGTCTGGTTCTACCAGTCCTGCATGGGCTGGCCGGAAAAGACCGGGATCGTGGCGCGCGACCATTCCTACCACGGCTCTACCTACCTGACCCAGTCGGTGGGCAAGCGGCCCGGCGACCGGGTCGAGGAATTCCGCTACAAGGCCGATGGCATTCATCACCTGACCGCGCCGAACCCCTATCGCCGCCCCGAAGCCATGACCGAGGCGCAGTTCTGCGACGCGCTGGTGGCCGAGTTCGAGGCCCTGGTCGCCCGCGTGGGGCCTGACCGCATCGGCGGCTTCATCGCCGAGCCGATCCAGGCCAGCGGCGGCGTGATCGTGCCGCCCGAGGGCTACCTGCGCCGGATGGCCGAGGTCTGCCGCCGCCACGACATCCTGTTCATCGCCGACGAGGTGGTGACCGCCTTTGGCCGATTGGGCCACTGGTTCGCCTCCGAGGCCGAGTTCGGCGTGGTGCCCGACATCATCACCTGCGCCAAGGGCCTGACCTCGGGCTATCAGCCGCTGGGGGCGATGATCTTTTCCGACCGCATCTGGCAGGCGATGGCCGCGAAGGGGGATCGCTGGTTCACCAGCGGGTTCACCTATTCCGGCCACCCGGTGGCCTGCGCGGCGGGGCTGAAGAACATCGAGATCATCGAGCGCGAGGGCCTGCTGGAAAACGCCGCGCGGGTGGGGGATTACTTCCTGGACCGGCTGAAGGGCCTTGAGGACCTGCCGCTGGTCGGCCAGGTGCGCGGCCGGCGCCTGATGGTCTGCGTCGAGAACGTGGCCTCGAAGACGACAAAAGAGCCGCTGCCCGACGGGGTCAACGAGTCGAAGCGCATCAGCGACGCGGCCGAGGCGATGGGTCTGATGGTGCGCCCGATCGGGCACCTGAACGTGATGTCGCCGCCTCTCACGATCACCGAGGGGCAGGTGGACGTCGTGGTCGATACGCTTGCGGCGGCGATCCGCAAGGTCACCGACGAACTGGTGCGCGAAGGCCACCGGATCGGCTGAGCGCCCGGAGTTTTGGAAAACTCCGGACCGGAGCCTTCAAAGGCTCCGGTGCGATTTCTTCGAAGAAATCGCTGGCTTGACAGGGGCGCGCAGGCCGGGTTTCCTGCGCGCACCGGATCCGCGCGTCTCCGCCAGAACGACTGCGCCGACAGACCCGAGAACATCATGGCACTTGAAGATGCAAAGACGCAGGTCGATACTGCGTTCACCCGCAAGGGCAACCGTGGCTATGCCTTTGAAAACGCCTTCGGCGGCGCGACCAGTTTCCTGCGCCGGACCTGGACCAAGGACCTGGCCGGCGTCGACCTGGCGATCACCGGGGTGCCCTTCGACCAGGCGGTCAGCCACCGCTCCGGCACCCGCTTTGGCCCCCGCGCCATCCGCGAGGCATCGGCGCTGATGCCCTATGACCCGCCGCCCGGCTGGGGCACCGACCCGCTGGCAGACCTGTCCATCGTCGACTACGGCGATGTGGCGTTCGACTATGCCAATGTGGCCGACTTCCCCGACATGCTGACAGACCACATCCGCGGCATCCTGGCCGCCGGGGCAGGGGCGATCACCCTGGGGGGCGACCATTTCATCACCTTCCCCATCCTGCGCGCCCATGCCGAGAAATTCGGCCCTCTCAGCCTGATCCACTTCGACGCGCATTCCGACCTCTGGCCGGACGACAACCCCAACCGCATCGACCACGGCACGATGTTCTACAAGGCGGTCAAGGCCGGTTGCGTCGACCCCAGGACCAGCGTGCAGATCGGCATCCGCACCACCACCGAGGATTACCTGGGCGTCAACGTCATCACCGCCCGCGAGGCGCATGAATGGGGCGTTTCCCGGGTGGTGGCGACCGTCAAGGACATCGTCGGCGACCGGCCCTGCTACCTGACCTTCGACATCGACGCGCTGGACCCGGCCTTCGCCCCCGGCACCGGCACGCCGGTCTGGGGCGGGCTGGCCAGCTGGCAGGCGGCGGCGATGCTGCGCGACCTGGCCGGCATCAACCTCGTCGGCGGCGACGTGGTCGAGGTCTCGCCCCCCTACGACACCAGCGGGGCCACCGCCATCGCGGGCGCCCATGTCGCCTACGAGCTGATCTGCCTTTACCACTGGGCACGGACGCAAAGGTGAGGCGGATGGCGGCCTGGGCTCTCTGGGCGGTTCTGGCGGCAACCCTGGCCCTTGCGGCCTGGGTGCGGCTGGCCCCGTCCGACCCTGCGACATGGCACGTCAGCCCCAGCCTTTATGGCTGGGACCACGACGGCCCCTGGGACCAGGTGGTGCCGCTGACGGGCGGTGCCGCGCTCAGGCTCGCGCCCGCCAGGGGCGCGTCCGCCGACCTGCTGGCGCGGCTGGACGCCATCGCGCTGGCTACCCCGCGCACCATCCGCCTTGCCGGCAGCCCCGCCGAAGGCCGCATCACCTGGGTCACCCGCAGCCTGCTCTGGGGGTTCCCCGACTATACCACCGCCGAAGCCCGGCCCGACGGCCTTTACATCCACGCCCGCCTGCGCTTTGGCCGCAGCGACCTCGGCGTCAATGCCGCGCGGCTGCAAGACTGGCTGGGCCGCCTCTGATCCTTCAATCCGGTCCAAATACCCCGGGGGTCCGGGGGCTGGCCCCCGGGGCCTGCCACCCCTTGACCGGCCCGCCGCAAAGCGCCAAACCCCGGCCATGGTTCCCTTGGACAAACTCGCCCAGATCACCCAGCGTTTCGAGTTTCTCGAAGCGCAGCTGAACGCCGGCGCCGCCCCCGCCGAAATCGCCCGGATCAGCCGCGAATACTCCGACCTGAAACCGGTGGCCGAGGAAATCGCCGCCTACCGGCAGGCGCTGGATGACGTGGTCGAAGCCGAGGCGATGCTGTCCGACCCCGAGATGAAAGCCCTGGCCGAAGAGGAAATCCCCCGCCTGCGCGCCCTGATCCCCGAGATGGAAACCCGCCTGCGGCTGGCGCTTCTGCCCAAGGACGCCGCCGACGCCCGCCCCGCCATCCTGGAAATCCGCCCCGGAACCGGGGGCGAAGAGGCGGCGCTCTTCGCCGGCGACCTGGCGCGGATGTACCAGCGCTACGCCGAACGCATGGGCTGGCGCTTCGAGGTGATGGAGGAACAGGCCAGCGACCTGGGCGGCATCAAGGAATTCACCGCCCATGTCCAGGGCGCCGGCGTCTATGCCCGGCTGAAATACGAAAGCGGCGTGCATCGCGTGCAGCGGGTGCCGGAAACCGAAGCCGGCGGGCGCATCCACACCTCTGCCGCCACCGTGGCCGTGCTGCCCGAGGCGGAAGAGGTCGACATCGACATCCCCGCCAGCGACATCCGCATCGACACCATGCGATCGTCGGGCGCGGGCGGCCAGCACGTCAACACCACCGATTCAGCTGTACGCATCACCCACCTGCCGACCGGCCTGGTCGTCACCAGCTCGGAAAAAAGCCAGCACCAGAACCGCGCCAATGCCATGGCGGTCCTGCGCGCCCGCCTCTACGAGATGGAACGCGACCGCCTGCACTCCGAACGCGCCGCCGAGCGCAAGTCGCAGGTGGGGAGCGGCGACCGCAGCGAACGCATCCGCACCTACAACTTTCCGCAAGGCCGGATGACCGACCATCGCATCAACCTGACGCTCTACGCCCTGCCGCAGATCGTCGGCGGCGACCTCGATGCGGTGATCGACGCGCTGATCGCCCATGACCAGGCCGAACGGCTGGCGGAGATGGAGGGGTGATCGCCCGCGACGCGCTGCGCGCCGCCGTGCCGCGCCTGCGCGCGGCCGGGATCGACGACCCGCCCCGCGATGCCCGCCTGCTCTTGGCCCATGCCCTCGGCCTGCCGCCCGACCGGCTGTCGCTGCACCTCTCCGACGAGATGTCGCAGCCGCAGGCGCAGACATACGAGGAGGCGCTTGTGGCCCGCCAGGCCCGTCGCCCGGTGGCGCAGATCCTGGGCCGGCGGCTCTTCTGGGGCCTCACCTTCCGCGTCACCCCCGACACGCTGGACCCGCGCCCCGAAACCGAGGCGCTGGTGGCCGAGGCCACAGCACACCCCTTCATCAAGATGCTCGACCTCGGCACCGGCACCGGCTGCATCCTGCTCTCCTGCCTCGCCTCGATGCCGATGGCGCGCGGCACCGGCACCGACCTGTCGCCCGCCGCCCTGGCGGTGGCCGCCGACAACGCGGCCCGGCTGGGCCTTGCGGCGCGCGCCCGCTTCCAGCCGGCCGACTGGTTCGACGGGATCACCGGCGCCTTCGACCTGATCGTCTCGAACCCGCCCTACATCGCCGAAGCCGAAATGGCCGCCCTTGCGCCGGAACTGCGGCACGAACCCCGGATGGCGCTGACGCCCGGCGGCGACGGGCTGGCGGCCTATCGCCGCATCGCCCAAGGGGCGCCGGCGCGGCTGATGCCGGGCGGGCGGCTCCTGCTGGAAATCGGCCCGACCCAGGGCGCGGCGGTGGCCGGCCTCATGGCCGCTCAGGGCCTGGCCGACATCCGCATCCTGCCCGACATGGATGGCCGCGACCGCGTGGTGGCGGCCGCCAAGCCCGGCGACACCGACAGCTGCGGCTGCGCCTGACCCCCCGGGAATCCGCCGGAACGCCCGAATTTCCGCTTGTCAGGGCCTCAGCCATGTGGTTAGTGACCCCTGCATGGCGAGGGGCTGCACCCGCGCCTGCCAAATGCCAGCCCCTGCGCGATGCATTACCAGCTGCCCGAACGGGCGGCGGCCGCAGGCCAAAGCCATCAAAGGACAAGATGCGCTCTTCGAAGAAACGCTCGCGTTCCAGCCAGAACCGCCCGCGCACCCTCGGCAACATCATCAACCGCGTGTTTGACTCTTCGGGCCCCGAAGGCAAGGTGCGCGGCACGCCGCAGCAGATCATCGAGAAGTACCAGATGCTCGCCCGCGACGCGCAGCTGTCGAACGACCGCGTGGCCGCCGAGAACTTCCTCCAGCACGCCGAACACTACACCCGCATGCTGGCCGAGGCGCAGCGCGAGATGGCCGCCGAACAAGAGGCCCGCCAGCAGCAGTTCCAGCAGAACGGCAATGGTCAGGGCCAGGGCGGGGGCCAGGGCGGGGGTCAAGGCGGGGGCCAGGGCGGCCACCGCGACTACCGCGACCGCGATGACCGCCGCGACCGCGACTATCGCGACCCGGGCTCCGACGACCAGCCGATGGTGGTCGAGGTGATCGACCTCGAGGCGCAGACCGGCGATACCGGCCTGGTCGAAACCCCCGAGGCCCGCCGCCGCGACGACTGGTCCGAAGACGCCCCCCGCCGCGACCGTGAACCGCGCGACCGCGACGGCAACCGTCCCCGCGAGGGCCAGCGTGAAGGCCAGCGCGAGGGCCAGAAGGACACCCCGCGCGAAGGCAACCGCGAGCGCCGCGACCGCGACTTCCGCCGCGAGCGCGAAGAACGCCGCCGCGACACCGCACCCAAGCCCGCCACTGAACAGCCCGAACTGCCGGCCTTCATCACCGGCCCGGCGCCGGTAACCGCTCCGGCGCCCGTTGCGGCCGCCCCCAAGACCGAACCCAAGGTCGCCCCCAAGGACGAACCCGCGGCTGTTCCCGCCGCTGCCCCCGCAGCTGAGGCCGCCGCCGAACCCAAGGTCCGCCGTCCGCGCAAACCCAAGGCCGAGGCCGCCCCGGCCGAACCGGCCGCCAAGGACTGATCCGCCAAGGACTGGCCCGGCGGGCGCCTCAGCCTGCCGCCACCAGCCGCGCCAGATGGCAGAACCGCTCAAGGTCGACCCGCTCGGCCCGCTCGGTCGGGTCGATCCCGGCCTCGACCAGCAGCGCCTCGATCCGCGGATGCACCCCCTTCAACGCCGAGCGCAGCATCTTGCGGCGCTGGTTGAACCCCGCCGCCACAACCCGCTCCAGCACCTTCGGATCGGCGGGAAAGCGCGGGCCGGGCAGGGCGGTCAGGTGGACCACCGCCGAATGCACCTTGGGCGGCGGCGAAAACGCCTCGGGCGGCAGCGTCATCACGATCCGCGCCTCGGCCCGCCACTGCGCCAAGAGCGCCAGCCGGCCATAGGCCTCGGTCCCCGGACGAGCGACGATCCGCTCGGCCACCTCCTTCTGGAACATCAGCGTCAGGCTTTGCCAGAACGGCGGCCAGGCGGGCGGCGTCAGCCAGCGCACCAGCAGTTCCGTCCCCACATTGTAGGGCAGGTTCGCCACCACCTTGACCGGCGGCGTCAGATGCGCCGCCACGTCCAGCGCCAGCGCATCGCCCTGCAGCACCGTCAGCCGCCCCGGACAGGCGGCGGCGATCTCCTGCAGCGCCGGAATGGCGCGCGGGTCCTTCTCGACCGCCACCACATGCCGCGCGCCCTCGGCCAACAGCCCGCGCGTCAGCCCGCCGGGGCCAGGGCCGATCTCCAGAACATCCGCCCCCGCCAGATCACCGGCACAGCGCGCGATCTTGGCGGTCAGGTTCAGGTCCAGCAGGAAGTTCTGCCCCAGCGCCTTCTTCGCCACCAGGTCATGCGTCGCGATCACCTCGCGCAGGGGCGGCAGGCCGTCGATCGTTCCCACTCGCGCTTCTCCGCCTTTCATCTGTCTTCAAATATCCCGGGGGTCCGGGGGCTGGCCCCCGGCGGCCTAACCCAGGCGCGCCGTTGCCATCTGATGCGCCATCCGCAGCGCCGCCACCAGGCTGGACGGATCGGCCACCCCGCGCCCCGCGATGTCATGCGCGGTGCCATGGTCGGGCGAGGTGCGCACGAAGGGCAGGCCCAGCGTCACGTTCACCCCGCCGGCAAAGTCGATGGTCTTGATCGGGATCAGCGCCTGGTCGTGATAGCAGCATACCGCCACGTCATAGCCCGCCCGGGCCGCGGCGTGAAACATCGTGTCGGCGGGCAGGGGGCCGCGGATCGCCATCCCCTCGGCCGCAAGGCGCGCCACCAGCGGGCGGATCATCCGCTCGTCCTCCCAGCCCATCGCGCCGCCTTCGCCGGCATGCGGGTTCAGCCCCGCAACGGCGATCCGCGGCAGGGCCAAGCCGAAGTCACGCACCAGCCCGGCATGGGTGATGCGGATGGTCTCTTCCAGCAGCGCCTCGGTCAGGGCGGAGGGCACTTCGGACAGCGGGATGTGGATGGT
>JAGPCN010000113.1 GCA_018058035.1 Fuscovulum sp. | reverse complement strand
TCCAGCCCCATTCCGTCAGCAGGCCGGGGGCGGGCGACAGGTCGGGCTGTTGCAGGATGAACTGGTCAAAGACCGACTGGTAGATGCCCTGGATCGTCGGGTTCACCGCGCTTGGGCCGACGGTCGGGTCCCAGCTGGGCAGGTTGACGTTGTAGGCGATCACCAGTTCGTCAATGGCTTGCGCGCGGGCGGGCAGGCCAAGAGCGCCGGTCACGGCGGTCGCGGCCGTGAGTTTCAGCATCGTTCTGCGGCTAAGGTTCATGATGGTTTCCCTGTCGTTTGGTCTTATGTGATCGGTCGTTCATTTTCCGGCCAGCGACCGCGTCAGCAGCCAGCCAGACCCCGCCCCAGTGCCCGCCCCGGGCCAGACCGCGGCGCCGGTCAGGTGCAGGCCCTTGACCGGGGTCGAGCCATCGGCATGCCCGCGCGCCGGGCGGAACAGGAAGTTCTGCGCCAGGTGGTGGCTGCCGCAGATCTGGTCGCCCCCCACCAGGTTTGGGTTGTCGGACTCAAGCTCTTGCGGCGTCACGACGCGACGGCCCAGGATGCGCGACCGGACGCCCGGCGCGTAACGCTCCAGAATGTCCAGCGCGCGCTCGGCAAAGGGTTCGGCCGCAGCTGTCCAGTCGGTCGCCGCGATGGTGCCGGCGGAATCGCCACGGATCGTGCCGGGCGCCATCCGCACTTGCAGCCACAGCACATGCCGGCCTTCGGGCGCGCGGCTGGGGTCCTGGCTTGTGGGCTGGCCCACCACCAGGATCGGCTCGTCCGGCAACAGACCGGCCTGCGCCTGTTGGTAGGTGCGCGCCATCTGGTCCAGGCTGGGCGCCAGATGGACATAGGCGAACTGCTTCAACGCATCGCCTGCGGCCCAGTCGGGCAGGCCGTCCAGCGCCAGGTGAATCATCATCGTGCCGGGCGCATGGGTGAACTCTGCCATCGCCGCGTCGAAGCCGGGCGCCATCGGCCCGGCCAGCCGGGTCAGCGCCCGGGGCGCGACCCCCGCGATCACCGCCCGCGAGGCCATGACCTTGCGCCCGTCCGCCAGCTCGATCCCGCTGGCCCGCCCGCCGTCGCGCAGGATGCGGGTGACGGTCGCCCCGGTTTCCACCCGGCCACCGCGCGCCGTGATGGCGCCGACCATGGCCGTCACGATGGTATCCGCCCCGCCCGCCCCCAGGGCCATGCCGAAGGCCTGGCCGGCCATGCCTTCAAGATAGGGAAACAGCCCGCCGCCGGCGATGTCGGGCGCAAAGTCCAGGTGCATCCCCCAGGCGCCCAGCATGGCCTGCACCTGCGGGCTTTCGAAGGTTTCGGTCAGGAACTGGCGCGGCGACAACAGCAGGAAGCGGGCCAGGTCACCAGTCCCGGCAAGGCCCTGCCGGCGAAGCGTTTTGAACATGAAAGATGCAAGTGAACGCATCTTCATCGGGCTGGACAGCAGCCCGAAGATCGCCTCGGCGCGGGCCGGAAAGGCCTGGAACAGCGTCTCCCAGGTCTGCGCATCGCGGCTGGACAGGGTGGCGATCCGCGCCCGCGTCTCGGCCAGGTCGGTCGACACGCCGCACCAGGTGCCATCGGGAAAGACGCTGGCAAAGGGCCGGGTGACGGGCACGAAAGCGGCGCCATGCCGGGCAAGTTCGGCGCCATAGACCTTGTGAAACGGAGATCCGGCGAAAAGCGACAGGTTCATCGCCGCCCAGTCGTGGCGAAAGCCCGGCAGGGTATATTCGCCGGTCTTCACCGCCCCGCCCGCCACTGCAGCCTGTTCGAACACCCCCACCCGCCAGCCCTTGGCCGCCAGATGCAGCGCAGAGGCCAGCGTGTTCACGCCGGCCCCGATCAGCACCGCATCGAAGGTCTCCGCCATTCCCCACTCCCCATGGTCGCAAGGATATTTGCAAACGCAAATAAATCTGTCTAGCATGATTCTTCAGGGCAGCGTGCTTGCGGGATGTCTTGCGATCTTCCGGGCGTGTTCCGGAAACCCCGCGCCGCGCCCCGCCAAAAGAACGCGCCGAAGGAAACGGCCGACACCGGCCGCAGAGGGAGAGACCAAGATGACAGCCGCGAACGTGCTTGGCCAGCTGGCCGGGATGCTGGCCTCGGGAGGGGTCGAGGTGGTGGATTGCTCGGGCGTGCTGGGCCCCGAGACGCCGCTTCTGAAACTGCCGCCGGATTTTGCCCGCGACACCCCGCCGATCAAGATCCACCGCATCAGCGAGTATGACAAGGACGGGCCGTTCTGGGCCTGGAACTGGCTGGAACTGGGCGAACACAGCGGTACCCATTTCGACGCGCCGCACCACTGGATCACCGGCAAGGACTATGCCGACGGCTACACCGACACGCTGCCGGTGCAGCGGCTTGTGGCCCCGGTGAACGTGCTGGACTTCAGCGCCGAATGTGCCGCCAACCCCGATTTCCTGCTGACCATCGACCATGTGAAGGCCTGGGAGGCCAAGCACGGCGCGATCAATGCCGGCGAATGGGTGGTGCTGCGCAGCGACTGGGACAAGCGCGCCCATGACGAGGCGCTGTTCCTGAACGCCAACGAGACCGGCCCTCACACCCCCGGCCCGACCGCCGAGGTGATCGAATACCTGATCGCCAAGGGCATCGTCGGCTGGGGCAGCCAGTGCATCGGCACCGACGCGGGGCAGGCGGGCGGCATGAACCCGCCCTTCCCGGCGCACAACCTGCTTCACAAGAACAACCGCTATGGCCTGGCGTCGCTGGCCAACCTGTCGAAGCTGCCCGCCAAGGGCGCGATCCTGATCGCGGCGCCCTTGAAGATCAAGAACGGCACCGGGTCGCCGATCCGGGCGCTGGCGCTGGTTCCGCGGGGCTAAGGCGTGGCCGTCGATCACGTCATCATCGGGTCGGGCATCAACGGGCTGGTCGCGGCCAGCCTGTTGGCGCTGAAGGGCGACCGCGTCCTGGTGCTGGAGCGCGAGGCCCAGCCGGGCGGTTGCCTGCGCACCGAGGAGCTGGCGCCCGGCTACCTGCATGACGTGATGGCGGCCACCTTCGTGCTGTTCATGACGTCGCCGGCGGGGGCCGCGCTTGGCCCCCACCTGGCGCGGCATGGCTGGGAATACTGCCACACGCCGCACCCGACCGCCGTCCTGCGCCCCGACGGGCAGGCCGTTGTGCTGACCACCGACCGCGCGGCCAACGTCGCGGCGCTGGAGGCCTTGGCCCCCGGAGATGGCGCGGCCTTTGCCGCTGATGCCGATGGCGTCGGGGCCGACGCGCCCTTCCTGTTCGCCCTTCTGGGGCAAAGGCTGTGGTCCTGGCCGATGGCGAAGCTGCTGTTCGGCCAGGCGCGCAAGCGGGGACTGCGCGAGCTGGTGGCCTGGTTCGGCCAGGCGCTGGACCCGGCGCGCGCCTGGCTGGAAAGCACCTACCGCAGCCCGGGCGCGCAGGCGCTGTTCGCGCCCTGGGTGCTGCACACCGGCCTGACGGTCGAGGCCGCCTATTCCGGCCAGATGGGCCGGGTGATCGCCTTCGCGCTTGAGGCGGCGGGGGCGCCGATCCTGAAGGGCGGCGCCGGCCAGGCCGCGCAGGCCTTTCGCGCGCTGATCGAGGCGAACGGCGGCCAGGTCCGCTGCAATGCCGATGTCGACCGCATCGTCGTCCGCAATGGCCGGGTCGAAGCCGTCCGTCTGGCCGGCGGCGAAGAGATCGCCACCCGGTCGGTGCTGGCCAGCGTGGCGCCAGGGCAATTGTACGACCGGCTGCTGGAGGGCGTGAACCTGCCCGAGGACCGCGCCGCGCTGCGCAAGTTCCGTCACGGCCGCGGCAACTTTCAGCTGCATTACGCGCTGGACGGGGTGCCGGACTGGCTGACCCCGGGGCTGGACCAGGTGGCGCTGATCCACCTGGCCGACGGCATCGACTCCGTCTCGAAATCCTCGAATGAGGCCGAGCGGGGCATGCTGCCCGCTACCCCCACAATCTGCGTGGGCCAGCCCAGCCGGCTGGACCCATCCCGCTGCCCGCCCGGCAAGGCGGTGCTGTGGCTGCAAATCCCCGACGCGCCGCGGATCATCAAGGGCGATGCCGCGGGCGAGATCGAAGGCACCGACTGGGACGAGGTGCGCGAGGCCTTTGCCGACCGCATCGAACGCATCCTGGCCCGCCACATCAAGGGCTTTGACAAGCTGATCCTGGCCCGCCGGGCCTATAGCCCCAAGGACCTTGAGCGGATGAACGTCAACCTGGTCGGCGGCGATCCCTACGGCGGGCATTGCGGCATCGACCAGTTCTTTGTCTGGCGGCCGCTGGCCCATTCCACCAACGGCGAAGGCCCGGTGCGCGGCCTGATCCACATCGGCGCCAGCACGCACCCCGGCCCGGGGTTGGGCGGCGGCTCGGGCTTCAACGCGGCGAAAAGGTTGGGGGCATGAACGACGAAACCCCCATTCCGACGCAGCGCCTGGGCGAGATCGGGCTGACCAACTTTGCGCCCTATCTGATGAACCGGATCATGGGGCGCTACAACGCCAGCTTGCGCGACGAGATGGCGGGCCTGGGGCTGACCACGCCCAAGATGCGGGCGCTGGCGGTGCTGACGGTGGTCGAGGGGCCGCTGATCCGCGAACTGGCGGTCTATACCGTGACCGACCCCAGCACGCTGTCCCGCGCGCTGGACCAGTTGCAGGCCGAGGGGCTGGTGCGCCGCGAGGCTGATGCCGCCGACAACCGCGCCGTCCGGGTTCATGTGACCGAGGCCGGCCGCGCCGCGTTTGAGGCGCTTTGGCCGCACATGGCGGCGGCCCAGGCCCGCATGTTCCGCGGCATCCCCGAGGACGAGCGTCGCGCCTTTGTCGGGACGTTGCAGAAGATGCTGGCGAACATCCGCCGGCACGAGATCTAGGGGCGGCGCGGGCCGCACGAAGGGGGGAAACCAGATGAAGACAGCGCTTTCGATTGTCCTGGCCTGCGCGATGGCCATGCCGGCCCTGGCCGAACCGATGCCCGGCATCCGCGGGGTGAACCACATCGGCATCACCGTGCCCGACATGGCCCAGGCCGAGGCCTTTTTCACCGACGTTCTGGCCTGCCAGAAGGCCACCGCCTTCGGTCCGTTCCGCGATGACACCGGCAGCTTCATGCAGGACCTGCTGGACGTGGACCCGCGCGCCGTGGTCGAGCAGATCACCCTGATGCGCTGCGGCTTCGGGTCGAACATCGAACTGTTCAAGTACACCGCGCCCGACCAGAAGACCGTGACCGCCCGCAACAGCGACATCGGCGGGCATCACATCGCCTTCTACGTCGACGACATCGACGCGGCAGCGGCCTATCTGAAAGGCAAGGGCATCCGCACGCTGATGGGCCCCCTGCCGGTCAGCGAGGGCCCGGCCGCCGGCCAGACCATCCTGTATTTCTTCGCCCCCTGGGGCCTGCAGCTTGAGGCGATCTCGTTCCCGAAGGGCATGGCCTACGAAAAGGACGGCGGCCCTGTCCTGTGGTCGAACACCGCCCCCGCCAACTGAGGAGACCCACCCGGCATGGCCGAACGTTCGTTCAAGCAAGAGGTCGAACACCTGCGCAAGGGTGACGGCGACACCTTCACCGGCGAGGGCATCCTGGCGCTGACCAAGGCCCTGCTGGAAAACGGCGTCGGCTATGTCGGCGGCTACCAGGGCGCGCCGATTTCGCACCTGATGGACGTTCTGGCCGATGCCGAGGACCTGATGGCCGAACTGGGCATCCGCTTCGAGGCCAACGCCAACGAGGCGGCGGCGGCGGCGATGCTGGCGGCATCGGTGCATTACCCGATCCGCGGCGCAGTGACGTTCAAGGGGTCGGTGGGCGTCAACGTGGCGTCGGATGCGCTGGCGAACCTGGCCTCCTCGGGCGTCACCGGCGGCGCGCTGGTCATCGTGGGCGAGGATTACGGCGAGGGTTCCAGCATCATGCAGGAACGCAGCCACGCCTTCGCGATGAAGTCGCAGTTCTGGCTCTTGGACCCGCGGCCCAACCTGCCGTCGATCGTCAAGGCCGTCGGTGACGGGTTCGAGTTGTCCGAGGCGTCGAACACCCCCGTCATGCTGATGGTGCGCATCCGGTCCTGCCACGTCACCGGCCAGTTCGCCACCCGCGCCAACCGGCGGCCTCCGTTGACCGTGCGCGAGGCATTATCGAACCCTCGTTCGGATTTCTCGCGCATCGTGCTGCCGCCGTTTTCGTATGTCCACGAACAGGACAAGGTAAAGGTGCGCTGGCCCGCCGCCGAAAAGTTCATCCTGGACCGAAAGCTGAACGAGTTCTTCGGGCAGGGCGGCCTTTCGGGCGGCCGCACCGGGATCATTTGTCAGGGCGGCATGTTCAACGGCGTGATCCGCGCGCTGCAACGGCTGGGGTTGGCCGATATCCATGGCCAGACCGAGATTCCGATCTACTGCCTGAACGTCACCTATCCCCTTGTTTCGTCTGAATTCCTGGGCTTCTGCGAAGGCAAGGACCACATCCTGGTGGTCGAAGAAGGCCAGCCTGCGTTCATCGAGGATCAGCTGGCCGCCTTCCTGTATCGCGCCGGGTCGTCGGTGAAACTGCACGGCAAAGGGGTCTTCCCGATGGCCGGCGAATACACCGGCCAGGTGATGCTGGATGCCGTAACGGCCTTTCTGCGGACTGCCGCGCCGGGCATGCTGCCCGCCACCGTGCGCGCGCCCAACGACGACAAGCCCAAGCTGCCCGACCTGACCAAGGTCGTCCCCATCCGGCCGCCGGGGTTCTGCACTGGTTGCCCGGAACGGCCGATCTTTGCCGCGCTGAAGCTGGTCGAAAAGGACCTGGGCAAGCACCAGATCGCCGCCGACATCGGCTGCCACCTGTTCGGCTCGCTGCCGCCGTTCGAGATCGGCGGCCAGACCATGGGCTACGGCCTTGGCCCCGCCGCCAACGGCGCCTTCGACGGCGGCGGCGAACGGCGCCCGATTTCCATCATCGGCGACGGGGGGTTCTGGCACAACGGGCTATCCTCCTCGATCACCAACATGGTGTTCAACAAGTCTGACGGGCTGGTGGTGGTGGTCGACAATTACTACTCGGCCGCGACCGGCGGGCAGGATGTTATGTCGTCGCGCGCCGACAATGCCAGCAAGGCCACTCAGCACCCGATTTCCGAGGCGGTGAAAGGGGTTGGCGTGCAATGGGTGCGCCAGATCGACCGCACCTATGACGTTCCGAAACTGCGCGACACGCTGCGCGAGGCGCTGACGACTACCGAAAAGGGGCCGAAGGTCATCGTCGCCTCGTCCGAGTGCATGTTGAACAAGCAGCGCCGGGAAAAGCCGCTGAAGGCGGCGGCCATCAAGGAAGGCCGCCGGGTGGAGGCCCCCCGTTTTGGCGTGGACGAGGCGGTCTGCACCGGCGACCACGCCTGCATGAGGTTGTCGGGTTGCCCCTCGCTGGGCCTGAAGCACACCGGCGACCCGCTGCGCGACGATCCGGTTGCCCACATCGACCAGACCTGCGTCGGCTGCGGCAACTGCGGCGAGGTGGCGGATGCCGCCGTGCTGTGCCCCAGTTTCTACCGCGCCGATGTCGTCCACAACCCGACCGGGGCCGAGAAATGGTGGGCCGGTATCCGCGCCCGCGTGATCGGCTGGCTGGCCCGCCGCCGTGCCGCCGGCCGGCTGGAGTTTTCCGCATGACCGTTCATGAATCGCTTTCCCCCCGCAAGGGCGATGCCCGGCTGGACCAGATCGTCAAGGTCGCGATCTATGCTGTGGGCGGCCAGGGCGGCGGCGTGCTGACCACCTGGATCGAGGATCTGGCCCGCGCGCAAGGCTATGCCGCGCAGGCGACAAGCGTCGCGGGCGTCAGCCAGCGCACCGGCGCGACGATCTATTACATCGAGATGGCCCCCGCGACCGGGCAGACGCCGATCTTCAGCCTGATGCCCGCCGCGGGCGACGTCGACGTGATGATCTCGGCCGAGTGGATGGAGGCCGGGCGCGCGATGATCCGCGGCTTTGTCACACCGGATCGGACGACGCTGATCGCCTCGACCCACCGCAACCTGGCCGTCAGCGAAAAGATTGTGCCGGGCGACGGGCTGGCGGATGCCGAGGCGGTGCGCGAGGCCGCGCAGCAGGCCGCGAAACGCCTGATCGCGGCGGATTTCGAGGCGGTTGCGGTGCGGGCGGGGTCGGTGATCTCGGCCACGCTGTTCGGGGCGCTGGCAGCGTCGGGGGCGCTGCCCTTCCCCCGCGCGGCGTTTGAAGACGCGATTCGCGCGGGCGGCAAGGGGGTGGAGGCGTCCTTGCGCGCCTTTGCCGCCGGGTATGAGGCGGCGGAAGAGGGCGATGCGCCGGTGGCGGTGGCCGCAAGGGCCTCTGCCCCGGCCGTTGCCGGCCCGGCGCGCCTTGTGGCGGAATGGGACACGCTGGCGGCCCGGGCCGAGCGGTTGCCGGGGGATGCCCCGGCGATGGCGCTGGCGGGGTTGCGCAAGGTGGTGGATTTCCAGGATCTTGCCTATGGGGCCGAGTACCTGGACCGGCTGGAGGCTCTGGCCGCCCGCGACCGCGCGCCCTTTGATCTGACGCGCGAGGGTGCAAAGTACATCGCCAACGCCATGGCCTATGACGATCCGATCCGCGTGGCCGACCTGAAGACGCGCGGCGCGCGGTTCGACCGCATCCGGGCCGAGATGGGGGCGGGCGACCGGCTGATGCAGTTGACCGAATTCATGCATCCCGGCGCCGCCGAGATCGCCGGAATGATGCCCCGCCGCTGGGGCGAGCGGGTTCAGGCCAGCCCGGAATGGATGGCCCGGCTGGACCGCTGGTTCAACAAGGGCCGCCGCATCCGCACCGACAGCTTGCGCGGCTATCTGATGCTGTACCTGCTGGGCGGCATGAAGCGCCGCCGCCGCGGCACCCTGCGCCACGCGCAGGAGATGGCGCATCTGGACCGCTGGCTGGCCGGCGCGCTGGCCCATCTGGACCGCAACTATGCCCTGGCGGTCGAGCTGATCCGCTGCCGCCGCCTGATCAAGGGATACTCGGACACCCACGCCCGCGGCCTGTCCAAGTTTGACCGGGTGATCTCGGCGACAACGGAAATCGCCCTGCGCGACGATGCCGCCGACTGGTGCCGCCGCCTGCGCGAGGCCGCCCTGAAGGACGAGGACGGCAAGGCGCTGGAGGGCGCGATCCAGACCATCCGCAGCTTTGCCTGACGACTACGGATATTTTCAAGCTGGAAATATTCAAGCTTGAAATTAATTCCACCCGGTGGCAGTGTTTTCCCGTCAAGGGAGACCAGCCATGAAGATCCTGTGCCTCGGGGGCGGGCCTGCGGGCCTGTACTTTGCCATCTCGATGAAGCTGCGCGACCCGTCGCATCAGGTGACGGTGCTGGAACGCAACCGGGCCAACGATACGTTCGGCTGGGGTGTCGTGCTGTCAGACGATGCCCTGGGCCGGATGCAGAAGAACGACCCTGTCAGCACCGACGCGATCCGCAGCCATTTCGCCTATTGGGACGACATCGCCGTCGTCCACAACGGCAGCCGCACGGTGTCGGGCGGGCATGGCTTTGCCGGCATCGGCCGCAAGCAGATGCTGATCCTGCTGCAGGCCCGGGCGCGGGAACTGGGCGTCGAGATGCGCTTCGAGACCGAGTTCAAGACCGCCGAGGACTACCGCAAGGACTATGACCTGGTGGTGGCCTCGGACGGGATCAACTCGCTGGTCCGCCGCGAATATCAACAGGTGTTCCAGCCCGACATCGACACCCGCCTGTGCAAGTTCGTCTGGCTGGGCACCCACCAGAAATTCGACGACGCCTTCACCTTCATCTTCGAAAAGACCGAACACGGCTGGGTCTGGGCGCATGTCTACCAGTTCGACGACAACACCGCGACCTTCATCGTCGAATGCCTGCCCGAAACCTGGGATCGCTGGGGCTTCGCCGCGATGTCCAAGGAGGAAACGGTCGAGACCTGCCGGCAGATCTTTGCGGCACACCTGGGCGGGCACGACCTGATGTCGAACGCCGCCCACCTGCGCGGCTCGGCCGTGTGGATGCAGTTCCCGCGGGTGATCTGCAACCGCTGGTATCACGAGAACGTCGTCCTGATGGGCGATGCGGCGGCGACGGGGCATTTCTCGATCGGCTCGGGGTCCCGGCTGGCGTTCGACAGTGCAATCGCGCTGGCCGATTACCTGCACAGCGAACCGGACATGCAGGCCGCCTTCCAGCGCTATCAGGACGAACGAAGGGTCGAGGTGCTGCGCCTGCAATCCGCCGCCCGCAACTCGCTGGAGTGGTTCGAGGAAGTCGAACGCTACCTCGACATGCCGCCGTTGCAGTTCGCCTATTCGCTCTTGACCCGCAGCCAGCGGATTTCCCACGAAAACCTGCGGATGCGCGATCCGGCCTGGCTGCGTCAGGCCGAAGATTGGTTCCAAGCCCAGGCCGGCGGCAATGCCGGACGCCAGCCGATGTTCGCTCCCTTCCGTCTGCGCGACATGACGCTTGCGAACCGCGTCGTCGTCTCGCCCATGGCGCAGTACAAGGCCGTGGATGGCTGCCCCACCGACTGGCACTTTGCCCATTACGCCGAGCGCGCCAAGGGCGGCGCGGGGCTGGTCTATACCGAGATGACCTGCGTCTCGCCCGAAGGTCGCATCACCCCCGGCTGTCCGGGGCTTTACGACGCGGCGCATGAGGCGGCGTGGAAACGGCTGGTCGATTTCGTCCATGCCGAGACGAACGCCAAGCTCTGCTGCCAGATCGGCCATGCCGGCCGCAAGGGCAGCACGCAGGTCGGCTGGCAAGACGCCGACGCGCCGCTGCCCTCGGGCAACTGGCCGCTGCTGTCGGCCAGCGCGATCGCGTGGAGCGCGAAGAACGCCGTGCCAAAGGAGATGACGCGCGAAGACATGGACAGGGTGCGCGACCAGTTCGTCGCCGCGGCGCAGATGGCCGACCGCGCGGGCTTTGACATGATCGAGCTTCATGCGGCGCATGGCTACCTGATCTCGTCCTTCATCAGCCCGCTGTCGAACACCCGTTCGGACAGCTACGGCGGGTCCCTTGAAAACCGCATGCGCTATCCGCTTGAGGTCTTTGCGGCGATGCGCGCGGCCTGGCCTGCGGCCAAGCCGATGTCCGTCCGCATCTCGGCCAACGACTGGATGGGCGAGGCGGGGGTGACCCCGCAAGAGGCGGTCGAGATCGCCAGGATGTTCGCCGCCGCCGGGGCCGACATCATCGACGTCAGCGCCGGCCAGACCTCGACAGAGGCCCGGCCCGTCTATGGCCGGATGTTCCAGACCCCGTTCAGCGACCGCATCCGCAACGAGGCGGGGCTGGCGACGATGGCGGTCGGCAACATCACCGAGGCCGATCAGGTCAACGGCATCCTGCTGGCGGGTCGGGCCGATCTGGTCTGCCTTGCCCGCCCGCATCTGGCCGACCCGTACTGGACGCTGCACGCCGCCACGCGCGCGGGCGACACGGATACGGAGTGGCCGCTGCCCTATCTGGCTGGCCGCGATCAGGCCCGCCGCTTGCAGGAGCGCGCAACCGAGGTGCTGCGGGCATGACGCTGGCGGGCAAGCGCGTGCTGATCACCGGCGGCGGGTCGGGCTGCGGCGCCGACCTGGCGCGCGGCTTTGCCGCCGCGGGGGCGCAGGTGGTGGTCTCAGGCCGCCGCGAGGACGCGCTGCGGGCCGTTGCCGAACCCCTGGGCGCCGCCTGGGTGCAGGCCGATGTCACCGACGAGACATCCGTGAAGCGGATGTACGAGGAGGCGGGCCCCTGCGACATCGTCGTCGCCAACGCGGGCGCGGCCGACAGCGCCCCCTTCGGCCGCACCACGCTGGACCAGTGGAACGCCATGCTGGCGGTCAACCTGACCGGTGTCTTCCTGACCTTCCGCGACGGGCTGGCCCAGTTGCCCGGCTGGGGCCGGCTGATCGCGGTGGCCTCGACCGCGGGGCTGAAGGGATATGCCAAGGTTGCGCCCTATGCCGCGGCCAAGCATGGCGTGGTCGGAATGGTGCGCAGTCTTGCCCTTGAAATCGCAAGGAAACCCGTCACCGTGAACGCCCTTTGCCCCGGCTTTCTGGATACGCCGATGACCGACCATTCCATCGACGTGATCGTGCAGAAG
>JAGPCN010000341.1 GCA_018058035.1 Fuscovulum sp. | reverse complement strand
CCCCAGGCCTATATAGACGCCACCGCCCTTCCCCAGGCAAAGGGCCCCTAAGATGCTATTCCGCGCCCTCTTTCCCCATCCTGGCCTCTCCGGTTTCCTGGTGATCTTCTGGCTGCTGCTGGCCGACAGCTGGACCTTCGGCAGCCTGGTCATGGCGCTGGTCCTGGGCACGCTGATCCCGCTGTTCACCGCGCCCTGGTGGCCCGGCAAGCCGCGCCTGCGCCGCCCGCTGGGGCTGGTCGCCTACCTGGCGCTGGTGGTCTGGGACGTCATCGTGTCGTCGTTCCAGGTCGCCCGGATCATCCTGTTCATGCCGCCCGACCAGATCCGCTCTGCCTTCATCCCGGTGCCCACCACACTGACCTCGCCCGAGGCGGTGGCCCTTCTGGCCGGCACCATCACCATGACGCCCGGCACCCTGACCGCCGACATCTCGGCCGACGGGCGAACCCTGCTGATCCATTCGCTGCACGCCCCCGACCCCGACGCCATCCGCGACGGCATCCTGTCTCGCTACGAATCCCGGCTGAAAAGGATTTACGGATGATCCTGGATTACGCCCTGACCTTCGCCATCGGCTGCTTTGCCCTTGCGCTGGCGCTGAACCTCTGGCGCCTGGCCACCGCGACCGATTTCGTCGACCGCGTGCTGGCCGTCGACACCATGGCGGTGAACGTGACCGCCCTGATCATCCTTTACGGCGCGCATTCCAACGCCTTCTACAGCTTCGAGGCCGCGATCCTCTTCGCCATGACCGGCTTTGTCTCGACCGTCGCCTACTGCAAGTACCTCTTGCGCGGAAGCATCATCGAATGACCGCGCTGGCCGAAATCGTCGTCGCGGCGCTTCTGGTGATGGGCGGGCTGTTCGGGCTGGTCGGGTCCTTCGGCCTTCTGCGGCTGAAAGACCGGATGCAGCGCCTGCATGCGCCGACCAAGGCGACCACGCTGGGCGTCGGCACTGCGCTGGTCGGGCTGGCCTTCGAGGTCTGGCTGAACCAGGGCCGCCTGGCCTGGCGCGAGGTGCTGGTGGCGCTGTTCTTCTTTGCCACCGCGCCCTTGTCGGCGCTGTTCCTGGCCAAGGCGCACCTGCACCGTTCGGTCCCCCGCGCCGCCCTGCCGCCCGCCGGCACCAAAGCCGACTGGGCCACCTTCACCCCCGACAGCCGGCCCCCGCCCGAAACGGCGCCCTGAATTCTGACCAAACGGTCAAATTCCAGCCCCCGCACCCCTTGCCAGCGGCCGGCCCCGCATGGCATCGTCAAGGCCAGCCCCCAAGGGCGCGGAGGACCGCCGTGCAATCGCCATCGCCCCCCCTGACCGCCGCGCAGTCCGGCACCGGCCTGGTGCCCCAGGCCTCTCCGATGCCCCGCAACCCCGGCATGGCGCTGGACCTTGACTGGGTCGCCGCTGTGCAGGCCAACACCAGCGCCATCGAACGCCGCTGTGCCAGCCTGCCGGGCCGCCGCTCGGTCAAGAAGGACCACCAGGCCGCCTGGCTGTGCAAGGCGATCTCGGTCATCGACCTGACCACCCTTGCCGGCGACGACACGCCCGGCCGCGTCCAGCGCCTCTGCGCCAAGGCCCGCCAGCCGGTCCGCGCCGACCTGCTGGACCGGCTGGGGATGACCGGCCTGACCGTCGGCGCGGTCTGCGTCTACCACGACATGGTGGCCCCCGCCGTCGCCGCCCTGCACGGATCAAGCATCCCGGTCGCCGCCGTCTCCACCGGCTTTCCGGCGGGCCTTTCCCCCTACCACCTGCGCCTGGCCGAGATCGGCGAAAGCGTCCGCGCCGGCGCGGCCGAGATCGACATCGTCATCTCGCGCCGCCATGTGCTGACCGGCAACTGGCAGGCCCTCTATGACGAGATGCGCGAGATGCGCGCCGCCTGTGGGCCAGCCCACGTCAAGGCGATCCTCGCCACCGGCGAGTTGCAGACCCTGCGCAACGTCGCCCGTGCCAGCCTGGTCTGCATGATGGCCGGTGCCGACTTCATCAAGACTTCGACCGGGAAAGAAGCCGTCAACGCCACGCTTCCCGTGACCCTGACAATGATCCGCGCCATCCGCGACTACCAGGACCGCACCGGCATCAAGGTCGGCTACAAACCCGCCGGCGGCATTTCCAAGGCCAAGGACGCGCTTCTCTACCTCGCCCTGATCAAGGACGAACTGGGCGACGACTGGCTGAACCCCCACCTCTTCCGCTTCGGCGCCTCCAGCCTTCTGGGCGACATCGAGCGTCAACTGGAACACCACCTCACCGGCCATTACTCGGCCTCCTACCGGCACGCGATGGGATGACGTCCGGCGCCGCTCCCAAGACAGGGGCGCTGCCCCTCGCCCTTGCAGGGCTCACCCCGGAATATTTCCGGACAGATGAAACGATGCGCGCGCAAGCCTTTCATCTGTCTGAAAATATCCCCGCCGGAGGCGCACGCCGCCGCCGGGAAATCCCGCCGAAAGCCGGGCGCGAAGGACAGCAGGCATGACCATCAAGGAACTCTTCGACACCATGTCCTATGGCCCGGCACCCGAGGCGAACGGCGAAGCGCTGGCCTGGCTGGCGAAGCACAAGCAAAGCTTCGGCCATTTCATCGACGGCGCCTTCACCGCGCCCGAGGCGCCCTTTGCGACCAGCAACCCCGCCTCCGGCGCCGCCCTGGCGCAGGTCTCGCAAGGCTCGCCCGCCACCGTGGATGCCGCCGTCAAGGCCGCCGCCCATGCCTTTCCGAAATGGTCGCGCACCCCGGGGCATGAGCGGGCGAAAATCCTGTATGCCCTCGCCCGCCTGGTGCAGAAACACTCCCGCCTGCTGGCCGTGCTGGAGACCATGGACAACGGCAAGCCGATCCGCGAGGCCCGCGACATCGACATCCCCCTGGTCGCGCGGCATTTCTACTACCACGCCGGTCTTGCCCAACTCCTCGCCTCGGAAAAACCCGGCCTTGCGCCCCTGGGCGTCTGCGCCGCCGTGATCCCCTGGAACTTCCCGCTTCTGATGCTGGCCTGGAAGGTCGCCCCCGCGCTGGCCGCCGGCAACACGATCGTCCTGAAACCCGCCGAATACACCCCCCTCACCGCCCTTCTCTTCGCCGAAATCACGCGCGAGGCCGGCCTGCCCAAGGGCGTTCTCAACATCGTCACCGGCGACGGCGACACCGGCGCCGCGCTGGTCGCCCACCCGCAGGTGGCCAAGGTGGCCTTCACCGGCTCCACCTCTGTCGGCCGCAAGATCCGCGCGGCCACCGCCGGGCAGGGCAAGGCCCTGACCCTCGAACTGGGCGGCAAGTCGCCCTACATCGTCTTCGACGACGCCGATCTCGACTCGGCGGTCGAGGGTCTGGTGGACGCGATCTGGTTCAACCAGGGCCAGGTCTGCTGCGCGGGCAGCCGCCTTCTGGTGCAGGAAGGCATCGCCGACCGTTTCCACGCCAAGCTGAAACGCCGGATGGACGGGTTGCGCCTGGGCGACCCGC
>JAGPCN010000112.1 GCA_018058035.1 Fuscovulum sp. | reverse complement strand
TCGGAAAAGCTGGTGCCCACATGCTTGGTGGTTCCGGCCAGACACCCGTACAGGGTGTTCAGGTCCATTTCCTTGTTGTCCACCACGTCGCGGCAGACCATCGTGCGCTGGTAGAAGTGGATGTTGTCCAGGTTGTCGACCAGTCGGGCCGCGTCATACAGGTCCTGCGCGGTGGACTCGCGGTATTCGTTCGTCACCGGGTCGACGATATGCACCGCCGCCCCCGCCGTGCCGTAATGCACGTTGGTGCCGGTCAGGTGCAGGTCGTGTTTCGGGTCTCGGGCGTGCAGCGTGATGTCGCGGGCGGCGATGGCCAGCATGTCCTCGACCAGCGCGCGGGGAAAGCGGATGCGGCCGTCGTCGCCCTGGATCGCCCCCGCCTCGGTCAAGAGTTTCACGCCCGAGGGCGGGGCCTGGCTGAGGCCGATCTGTTCCAGCGCGTCCAGCGCGGCGGCGTGGATCTGGCCCACCGCGGCGTCGGTCAGCGGCTTGTACTGGCCGCCGGGCAGGCCCGGACGGACCGGCCGCACGTCATCGGCCAGGGGGGCGGCGCGCAGCGCGACGCGGGCCTGACGGCCCCCGCTGCGGCGGGCGCGGGCGGGTTCGCAAGTCTCGCCGGGAAGGTCGGAGAGGTCGGTCATGGGGCTGATCCCTTGAGAAGAAGTGCGTCGATGTCATCGCCGTCGGCGGTGCCAGCCAGGGGGGCAAACGACCCCTGCCCCAGCATGGCCGCGACCGCATCGCGGATGGCGGCATGGGTCAGCCGGGCGATCTGGCTGCCGGTCGAGATGCGCCGCACACCCATTGTTGCCAGTTCGGCAACAGTCATGGATTTCAGCGGCCCGGCCGCAAGGGCGTTCACCGGCTTCCTGACCGAGGCAAGGATCGCAGCCAGTTCGGCCTTGCCCGGCGGCACGGGGATGTACAGCAGGTCGGCCCCGGCGGCCTCGTAGGCTTGCAGGCGACGGATCGCTTCGGCCAGGTCATAGGTGCCGTGCATCACCCCATCGGCGCGCGCACAAAACACGAAGGGCCGGTTCAGCGCGCGGGCCGCGGCGGCCCCGGCCTTGATGCGTTCCACTGCCAGATCAAAGGCATAGGGCGGGTTGCCGGCGGTCATCTGCGTATCCTCGACGCTGATGCCCGACAGGCCGACCTCGCCGGACAGCCGCACCGTCCGGGCCACCTCGTCGGGGCTGTCGCCAAAGCCGTTCTCGAAATCGCCCGAGACCGGCAGCGGCGTGGCGGCGATCAGGTCGGCCGCATGGGCCAGCGCCTCGTCGCGGCTGACGCCGCCCAGGTCGGGGCGGCCCAGGGTAAAGGCATGCGCGGCGGAACTGGTCGCCAGCGCCTGCGCGCCCAAGGCCGCCATCATCCGCGCGCTGCCGCGGTCCCAGGGGTTGGGAATGACGAAGCAGCCCGACTGGTGCAGGTCGTGGAACGCCTGATGCCGCGCGGCCAGCGTCATGCCCGGATCCTTTCGCCCTGCGGGTCGTGCATCGGGACCAGGCTGGCGACGGCGGCGTGGCGCCGGCCCGCGACCTCGATCTGATAGGTCGAACCCAGGATCTCGGCGTCGCTCTGGCCCCTGGCCGGCACATAGCTCATGCCGATCGCACCGCCGAGGTGGTGGCCATAGTTGCCGCTGGTCACCGGGCCGACGATTTTTCCATCGCGAACAATGGCTTCGTTGTGGAACAGCAGCGGCTCGGGGTCGGTCAGGCGGAATTGCAGCATCCTGCGGCCCAGCCCTTCGGCCTCTTTGCGCAGCACCGCCTCGCGGCCCAGGAAGGCCGGCTTCTTGCGGCTGACGGTAAAGCCCAGGCCCGCCTCCAGCACATGGTCTTCGTCGTTGATGTCATGGCCCCAGTGGCGATAGGCCTTCTCGATCCGGCAGGAATCCAGCGTGTGCAACCCGCACAGCTTCAGGTCCGGCGCGGCCTCCATGATCGCCTCGAAGACATGGGCGGTCTGGTCGGCGCTGACGTAAAGCTCCCACCCCAACTCACCGACATAGGTCACCCGATGGGCCCGGGCCAGGCCCATGCCGATCTCGATTTCCTTTGCCTGACCAAAGGGATGCGCGGCGTTGCCGAAGTCATTGGGCGACACCCGCCCCAGGATGTCGCGCGACTGCGGCCCCATCAGGCACAGCACCGACTCGGCCGCCGTCACATCGGTGATGACGGCGAAATCGTCGCCCAGATGCGCCCGCATCCAGGCCAGGTTGCGCTGCAAGGTCGCCCCCGGCACCACCGCCAGATAGGCTGCCTCGGACAGTCGCGTTACCGTAAGATCGGCTTCTATCCCGCCGTTTTCATTCAGGAACATCGTATAGACGATGCGCCCCGGCGCGACATCCATCTGCGCCGAACAGATCCGGTTCAGGAACCGCTGCGCATCGCGCCCCTCGACCCGGATCTTGCCGAAGCTGGTCATGTCGAACAGGCCCGCCGCCTGCCGCACCGCCAGATGCTCGGCGCGCTGGTTGTCGAACCAGTTCTGCCGCTTCCAGCTGTAGCGATACTCCCGCTCCTGTCCCTCGTTCGCGAACCAGTTCGCACGTTCCCAGCCCGCGACCTCGCCGAAGACCGCGCCGCGGGCCTTCAGATGCTCATGGATCGGCGACCGCCGCACCCCGCGCGAGGTCTCCACCTGCCGGTAGGGGAAGTGGTCGGCATACAAGAGGCCCAGCGTCTCGGATACCCGTTCTTTCAGATACTTGCGGTTCTTCTGGAACGGCTGCGCCCGGCGGATGTCGACCTCCCACAGGTCGAAGGGCGGCTCGCCTTCGGTGATCCAGTGCGCCAGCGCCTGGCCCGCCCCCCCGGATGAGACGATGCCGATGGAATTGTATCCGGCCGCGATCCAATAGCCCTTCACCTCGGGCGCCTCGCCCAGGTAGTAGCGGTCGTCCGGCGTAAAGCTCTCCGGCCCGTTGAAGAAGGTGTGGATGCCCGCGGTCTGGAACAGCGGCATCCGGTTCATCGCGTGTTCCAGGATGGGCATGAAGTGGTCCCAGTCCTCGGGCAGGGTGTCGAACTCGAAATCCTTGCGGATGCCCTCCATCCCCCAGGGCTTGGCCTTCGGCTCAAAGGCCCCCAGCATCATCTTGCCGGCGTCCTGCTTGTAATAGGCGCATTCGTCCGGCACCCGCAGGACCGGGGTCATCGGGTCCAGGCCCGCCACGGGTTCGGTGACCAGGTAGAAATGCTCGCAGGCATGCAGGGGCAGCGTGACGCCGTTCTGCGATGCCAGGTCGCGGCCCCACATGCCGCCGCAGTTGACGATGACGTCGGCCTCGATATGCCCCGACCCCTCGGCAGTCTCATAGTCCACCCCCGTCACGCGGCCGTCGGCGGTCGTGACCCTGGTGACCAGCGTATTCTCGTAGACCTTCGCGCCCCGCATCCGCGCGCCCTTGGCCAGCGCCATGGCTATGTTGGCCGGGTCGCACTGCCCGTCCAGCGGCAGCGCCACCGCCCCCACGACGCCGTCGATATTCAGGTGCGGGTACTTGGCCTTCGCCTCCTGCGGCGAAATCTCGTGCACCTCGACATCGAAAATCCGCGCAACGGTCGCCTGCCGCAGCAGCTCCTCATGCCGCTCGTTGGTCAGCGCCACCGAGATCGAGCCGACCTGCTTCATCCCCGTGGCAACGCCGGTCTCAGCCTCAAGCCCCCGATAAAGGTCCGCCGAATACTTCGCGAGCCGCGTCATGTTCGCCGACCCGCGCAACTGCCCGATCAGCCCTGCCGCATGCCACGTCGTCCCGCTGGTCAGCTTCCGCCGCTCCAAGAGGACCACATCCGTCCAGCCTGCCTTGGCCAAGTGGTAGGCCACCGAGCAACCCGAGACCCCGCCCCCGATCACCACCGCCCGCGCCCGTCCCGGTATCTCAGCCATCACTCATGTCTTTCATCTGTCGAAAAATATCCCACGGGGGTCCGGGGGTGTGAAACCCCCGGTCCTCCCGCCATCACGCGCGGATGCGCTCGTTCTTCGCGTCCCAGGCCGGGCCGTCGGCCAACACCGTAGCCTTCACCCGATCACCAAAGATCTCCACCTCGACTTGCGTTCCCGCCGCCGCCAGGTCCGCGCGCAGCATCCCCAGCGCCATCGAGTGCCCGACCCGATAGCCCCAGGCGCCCGAAGTCGTCTCGCCCACCACCTGGCCCTGATGCCAGAGGGTCGACATGTACGGCGCGTCGCATTGGCCTGCCTCGACCTTCAAGGAGACAAACCGCTTCTTCACGCCCCGCTGCTTTTCGGCCAGAAGCGCTGCCTTGCCGGGGAAGTCGTGGGTCCAGTCGATGAAGCGTTCGAGACCGCCTTCCAGCAGCGAATAATCGGTCGACAGGTCGCCCTTCCAGGCCCGATAGCCCTTTTCGATCCGCATCGCGTTCAATGCGCGCATCCCGAACGGCTTTGCCCCGACCGCCAGCAGCGCATCGTGGATTGCCGGGGCATCGCCCCGGTTGCAGTGGATCTCCCAGCCCAGTTCGCCGGCAAAGGACACCCGCACCAGCGCCACATCCTTGCCCGCCACCCTGGCCGCGAACTGCACCGACAGCCAGGGCAGCGACAGGTCGGCCTGGCTGATCCCCGCCAGCAGGTCGCGCGCCTTCGGTCCGGTGACGATGAAGCAATGGATGCGGTCCGACCAATCCTCCAGCACCACGCCCGCGGGCAGGCCCTTGCGCAGGATGTCGGCATCGTGGCCCTGCGCCACCGCGGCGGTGATCACGCCCACATCGTCATCGCTGTAAGGCAGGCAGGTCATCTCGGTGACGATCCGGCCGCGGTCATCGGCGAAGTACAGCAAGCCCGTCCGCCCCGGCTGCGGCAGCTTCGACGCGGTCAGGCTGGCCAGATGCGCCCGCGCGCCCGGCCCCACCAGCCGCAACCGCGTGAACCCCGGCAGGTCCAGGACGCCCACGCCATCGCGCACCGCCTCGACCTCGGCCTTGATCCGGGCCTCCCACGGGCCGGCCCGGCCCCAGGTCTGCGTCGCCTCCCAACTGGTATCGTCGCCCGGGGCGGCAAACCACTCCGCCCGCTCCCAGCCGTTGTAGGGCGCCATCTGCGCCCCCAAGGCCTTCAGACGGTCATGCACCGGCGACAGCTTGCGGTCCGCCCCGGCGGGCCAGCGCGCCATCGGGAAATGCATCCCGTATTCGTGGCCGTAGATCTCTTTCCCCTTGGCAACCAGATAGTCGTGGTCCTCCCAGCCGGTAAAGCGGCGCGGGTCGCAGGACCACATGTCCCACTCAGTCCCGCCTTCCGTCACCCATTCCGCCAGCACCTTGCCCGCACCGCCCGCCTGGCAGATGCCAAAGGTGAAGACGCAGGCCTCGAAGGCATTGGGCACCCCCGGCATCGGGCCAAGCAGCGGGTTGCCGTCGGGGGTATAGGGGATCGGCCCGTTGATGACCTTGGTCAGGTTCGCTTGCGCCAGAAGCGGCACCCGCGCCATCGCGTCGTTGATGTGCCACTCCAGCCGCTCCAGATCGTCGGGGAACAGCTGAAAGCTGAAATCGTCGGGCATCGGGTCGTCGGGCGTCGCCCAATGCGCCCGGCAAGGGTTCTCGTAGGGGCCCAGGTTGAAGCCCATCTTCTCCTGCCGAAGATAGTAGCTTGAGTCCACGTCCCGCAGCAAAGGCAGCTTGTGGCCCACCTCCTTGGTCCAGGCCTCCAGCTCGGGGATCGTGTCGAACAGCATGTACTGATGGCTCATCACCATCATCGGCACCCGGCGCCCGAACATCGCACCGACCTGAGTCGCATAGTAGCCGCCGGCATTCACGACATACTCGGCGCGCACGTCGCCCTTGGGCGTCGACAACACCCATTCGCTGCCAGTCCAGCGCGCCGCTGTCACCGGACAGAACCGTTCGATCCTGGCGCCCAGCTTCCGCGCGCCCGTCGCCAGCGCCTGGGTCAGCTGCGCCGGGTCGATATCGCCGTCATAGGGGTCGTACAAGGCCCCGGTCAGGTCATGGGTCTCGACAAAGGGATACTTCGACCGGATCTCCTCGGGTGACAGGATCGACAGGTCCATCCCCTGATAGCGCCCCATGCCGACAACGCGCCGGAACTCTTGCAGGCGCTCTGCCGAATGGCCAAGCCGGACCGATCCGGTGACGTGATAGTTCATCGGATAGCCGACCGCCTCGCCCAGACCGCGATAAAGCTCGGCCGAATAGCGCTGCATGTTCATGATCGACCAGCTGGCGGAAAACGTCGGTACATTGCCCGCCGCATGCCAGGTGCTGCCGGCCGTCAACTCGTTCTTTTCCAGCAGGATGCAATCCGTCCAGCCGGCCTTCGCCAGATGATAAAGGGCCGAGACGCCCACCGCGCCGCCGCCGATGATCGCCACCCTTGCGCTTGCGAATTCCGCCATGACCGCCTCCCTTGACCGGCGCCACTATCCCGCGCATCCGCGGCCCTTTCAATTCGGCGCCGAAGCCGCTATTGATCGGATACCCCGATCAGCCCTTCAGTCCGGCCGAAATACCCCGGGGTCCGGGGCAGCGCCCCGGGGGCAATGCCGCAGGACCACAGCGACCGATGCAGATCGACCTCCTCGACACCTTCCTCGACCTGGCCGAGACCCGCAGCTTCCACCGCACCGCGGAAAAGCTGGGGATCACCCAATCCACCGTCTCGGCCCGGGTAGCGGCGCTGGAACAGGCGGTGGGGTCGCGCCTCTTCGACCGCTCGCGTGCCGGCACCGACCTGACGCCCGAGGGGCGGCGCTTCGAACCCCACGCCCGCGCCCTTCGCCACGAATGGAACGAGGCCAAGCGGCGCATCGTGGTCCCGCAGCAGGCGGCGCATCTGGTGCGTCTGGGCATCCAGAACGACCTGGCCGCGCTTTACCTTGGCGACTGGGTGGCGGGCTTTCGCCGCGCCCTGCCCAACACCGCCTTCTACATCGAGCCCGACTATTCCAACCAGATGTGCGCCGACCTCCTGACCGGGATCCTCGACTTCGCAGTGATGTTCAGTCCCAAGCCGCACCCCGACCTGCATTTCGAAAGCGTCGGCGAGGTCGCCTATCACATGGTCTCGACCGAGACCGCCACCCTGGCCGAGGTGACGCCCGCCCGCTTCGTCTTCGCCCATTTCTCGCCCGCCTTCGAGGAAATGCACCGCCAGGTCACCCCCGACCTGGCCGCGGCGCCGGTGTCGGTCGGGCAATCGGGGTCGGTGGTGTCGCTGCTGCTGGCGATGGGCGGCTCGGGATATGTGCTGGAACGCACGGCCGAGGACCTGGTGGCCGCGGGCCGGGTGCGCAAGGTCGCCGACGCGCCGGTGCTGCGCCAGCCGGTCTATGCCGCGCTGCACATCCGCCATCGCATCGCCCCCCTGCACCGCCGCCTGCGCCGGGTGGTGTTCCGCCGCCTGGCCGGCAAGGAGGTCGAGGCCGACTGACGCGCCCCGCCCGCGGCCGGGCGCCGGAAATCGGTTGGCCCCAGGGTCAGAGCCGCGTTTCCACCCGGTGGCCGGGCCGGTGCCACAGCCGCACGTCGGTGATCGCGCCTGCGGGGCCAAAGGTCGTCCGCTCGGTCACCAGCAGCGCCGCGCCGGGCGCAACCTCCAGCGCAGCCGCCTCCTGCGGGCCGGCCGCGGCGGCCAGAAAGGCCAGCACGCCGCCCTGGAAGGGCACGTTCGCCACCAGCCATTCGTTCACCGACAGCGCCCCGAACTCCGCCCCCGGCGGCAGGGCCTCCATGTTCAGCCAGCGGTCCTCGACCGCATGCGGGCGGCCATCGGCCAGGTGCAGCGTCACGATGTGACGCAGGGGCTGCCCTGCGGCCAGGCCCATCCGGGCGGCAACTTCGGCCGGCAGCGGGGCCGCCGCGTCCGCCAGCACGCGAAAACCGTAGGCGGCGCCCGTGGCCTCCACCTCCAGCCGGATCACCGGGATCTCCAGCCGCGCCCGCCGCGCCGGCAAGGCCGCCACTCGGGTCCCTGCCCGCTTCTTCCGTTCGATCAGCCCGTCCTCGGCCAGGGATTGCAGCGCCCGGTTCACCGTGGCGCGGGCCACGCCGTAATCGGCGGCCAGGTGCGCCTCGGCCGGGATCAGCGCGCCGGGGGGCCATTCGCGGGCGCGGATGCGGGCCGCGAAGGCCGCACGCAGCGCCTCCCAGCCCAGGCTCACAGCCGCGCCCGCAAGGCCGCCATCACGGCGGCAAAGCGCGCCTCGACCGCGTCGCGGGCGTGGTGGCGGCCCTGCGTCACCAGCCGCCGCCCGGCCGACCACAGGCTGTCGACCGGCGCATCGGGGGCGGCGAAGACCAGCGTGTCCAGCGCCTCGTCGCCCTCGCGCCCCTGCACCAGCGCGGCCGAGGGCACCATAAGGTCGGCCCAGGCACCGACCCGGATTTCCCCTGCGTCGCGCCCCGCCGCCTGCGCGCCGCCCCGCGCCGCCCCCTCCAGCAGCACCCGCCCGCACGAGGCGTCTTCGGTCGCCAGAACGGCCCGGGCGCGATGGGCAAGCCTTTGGGAATATTCCAGCATCCGCGCTTCGCCCATCAGCGAGATGCGGATGTTGCTGTCGGTGCCCAGCCCCCAGACGCCCCCGGCCTCGAACCAGCCCGGCCCATCGAAGATGCCGTCGCCCAGGTTCGCCTCGGTCTCCGGGCACAGCCCCGCGACGGCGCCGGTGGCGGCCAGCGCGGCGGTTTCGCGCGGGGTCATCTGGGTGGCGTGGATCAGGCACCATTGCGGCCCCAGCGGCAGGTTGGCGCAGGCCCAGTCGACGGGGCGCGCGCCCCAGGCGGCCTGCACCTCGTCGACCTCGGCCACCTGTTCGGCGATGTGCATGTGGATCGGCCCGCCCGCCGCCAGCTCGGGCATCCGCGCCAGCATCTCGCGCGGCACCGCGCGCAGCGAATGCGGCGCCACGCCCAGGCGCGCATCCGTGGGCAGCGCCGCGACGGCCTGCCCTGCCCCCTGCAACACAGCGGCAAACCCGTCCAGGTCGTTGCCAAAGCGCAACTGCCCCCCCGCCAGCGCCCGGCCGTCGCAACCGCCCTGCGCATAGGCCACCGGCAGAAGCGTCAGCCCAAGCCCCGTCTCGGCCGCCGCCGCCGCGATCCGCGCCGCCATCTCGGCCCGGTTCGCATAGGGCGCGCCGCCGGGGGCGTGGTGCAGATAGTGGAACTCGGCCACCGCGGCATAGCCCGCTTCGGCCATCTCGACCATCGCCAGCGCGGCGATGGCCTGCACCTCGTCCGGCGTCAGCTGGTCGAGAAAGCGGTACATCAGGCTGCGCCAGGTCCAGAAACTGTCCTGCCCCGCCGTGCGCCGTTCGGTCAGGCCCGCCATGGCGCGCTGGAAGGTGTGGGAATGCAGGTTGACCGGCGCGGGCAGCAGCAGCCCCACCCGTTCGCCCTGCGGATCGGCGCCCGGCGTCACCTCGACGATCCGCCCGGCCTGCACGACCAGCCGGACTTCGCGCGCCCAGCCATCGGGCAGCAGGGCAAGGGCGGCATGGATCAGCACGGCATCCTCCTTGACGGGGCGATTATGTATAGACATATTAGCCGCAGACTCACCCAGGGCGCAAGTGGGGATGCCGGCGGCATGACGCTTCTTCTGACCAACGCGGTGCTGGCCACCATGACCGAAGGCTACGGCCTGACCCGCGGCGCGGTGCTGTGCCATGGCGAGCAGATCGCCTGGACGGGCGACGGCGCCCCCCCGGCCGACCGGGTGATCGACTGCGGCGGGCGGCTGGTGACGCCGGGGCTGGTCGATTGCCATTCGCACGCCGTCTACGCCGGGTCGCGCGCGGCGGAATTCGAGATGCGCCTCAACGGCGCCGGCTATGAAGAGATCGCCCGCGCCGGCGGCGGCATCCTGTCGACCGTGCGCGCCGTGCGCGCGGCCAGTGAAGATGACCTGGTGGCGCAGTCGCTGCCCCGCATCGACGCGATGATCGCCACCGGAGCGACCACGATCGAGATCAAGTCGGGCTATGGCCTGACTGTCGCGGACGAGCTGAAGATGCTGCGCGCGGCCCGTCGGATCGGCCGGGAACGGCCCGTCGATGTGGTGACGACGCATCTGGCGGCCCATGCCATTCCGCCGGAATACAAAGGCAACGCAACGGGTTACATTGCCGAAGTGGCGATCCCCTCGCTGCGCGCCGCCGCCACTGAGGGACTGGTCGATGCCGTCGACGCCTTCTGCGAAGGCATCGCCTTTTCGCCCGAGGAACTGGAGCCGCTGTTCCTTGAGGCCCGTCGCCTCGGCCTGCCGGTCAAGCTGCATGCCGAGCAACTGTCCGACCGCAAGGGCGCGGTCTTCGCCGCCCGCCATGGCGCGCTCTCTTGCGACCATGTCGAATATGTGGGCGCCGACGGCGTGGCGGCGATGGCCGCGGCGGGCACCGTGGCGGTGATCCTGCCCGGCGCCTTCTACACCCTGCGCGAGACCCAGGCGCCCCCCATCGCGGCCTTCCGCGCGGCCGGCATCCCGATGGCGGTGGCGACCGACCTGAACCCCGGCACCGCGCCGGTGGCCAGCCTGCCGCTGGCGATGAACATGGCCTGCACCCTTTTCCGCCTGACCCCGGCCGAGGCGCTGGCCGGCGCCACCGTCCACGCCGCCCGCGCCCTTGGCGTTGCGGACCGCGGTCGCATCGCGCCCGGCCAGCGGGCCGACCTGATCCTGTGGGATACCGACCACCCCGCCGACCTTTCGTATCGCATCGGCTGGGCCCGGCCGCAGCTGCGCATCTTCAAGGGAACCCCATGTCCTCTCTCGCCCTGATCCCCGGCCAGGTCACGCTGGCCGACCTTGCCGCCCTTTACTCCGGCGCGACGGCCGCCCACATCGACCCCGCCGCCCGCCCGGGCGTCGAGGCCAGCGCCGCCCGCGTCGCCGCTGCCGCGGCGGGCGAGGCCGCGATCTACGGCATCAACACCGGCTTCGGCAAACTCGCCTCGGTCAAGATTGCGGCGGGCGACACGGCGACCCTGCAGCGCAACCTGATCCTGTCGCATTCCGCCGGGGTGGGCGACCCGATGCCCGGCCCCGTCGTCGGCCTGATGATGGCGCTCAAGGCGCTGTCGCTGGCGCGCGGTGCCTCGGGCGTGCGCTGGCAGGTGATCCAGCTCATCGACGACATGCGCCGCGCGGGCGTCGTGCCGGTGGTGCCCGCCCAGGGCTCGGTCGGTGCCTCGGGCGACCTGGCACCGCTGGCCCACATGACCGCCGCCATGATCGGCACGGGCGAGGCGACCTATCGCGGCGAACGGATGCCCGCCGCCCAGGCGCTGTCGCAGGCCGGGCTGCAACCCATCACGCTTGGCCCGAAAGAGGGCCTGGCGCTGATCAACGGCACCCAGTTCTCCACCGCCTATGCGCTGGCCGGCCTCTTCGCCGCCTGGACCTGCGCGCGCGAGGCGCTGGTGATCTCGGCCCTCTCCACTGACGCGATCATGGGCTCCACCGCGCCCCTGGAACCCGAGATCCACAGCCTTCGCGGCCACCCCGGCCAGATCGAGGCCGCCGCCACCATGCGCGCCCTCCTCCAAGGCTCCGCGATCCGCGAAAGCCACCGCGACGGCGATACCCGCGTGCAAGACCCCTACTGCATCCGCTGCCAGCCGCAAGTCACCGGCGCCGCCATGGACGTCCTCCGCCAGGCCGGCCGCACCCTTGAAATCGAAGCGAACGCCGTCACCGACAACCCCCTCGTCCTCTCCGACGGCCAGATCGTC
This sequence comes from Fuscovulum sp., assembly GCA_018058035.1. GTDB lineage: Bacteria > Pseudomonadota > Alphaproteobacteria > Rhodobacterales > Rhodobacteraceae > Pseudogemmobacter. Next base: position 419 of record JAGPCN010000112.1, on the reverse strand, counting down.
TCGGGCGGCAACTTCCACGCCGAACCCGTGGGCTTTGCCGCCGACATGATCGCCATGGCCCTGGCCGAAATCGGCGCCATCGCCCAGCGCCGCGTTGCCCTCATGGTCGACCCCACCCTTTCCTTCGACCTCCCCGCCTTCCTCACCCCGAAACCCGGCCTCAACTCCGGCCTGATGATCGCCGAAGTCACCACCGCCGCCCTGATGAGCGAGAACAAGCATCTCGCCCACCCCACCGTCATCGACAGCACCCCCACCTCCGCCAACCAGGAGGACCACGTCTCCATGGCCGCCCACGGCGCCCGCCGCCTGTCCCGCATGGCCGAAAACCTGCAGGTCATTCTGGGGGTCGAGGCGATGTGCGCCGCGCAAGGCGTCGAATTCCGCGCCCCCCTTCGCACCTCCGCCCCCCTGCAACG
>JAGPCN010000111.1 GCA_018058035.1 Fuscovulum sp. | reverse complement strand
ATGGGCCGGGCGGATGTGGGGCGGAAGCTCGGCCATCAGCGTGGCATGGTCGAGGTCGATGTGCATGTCGGTGATCACGGCGCGGGCGGGGCGGGCGCGGGCGATCCAGTCAAGCGTCATGTCCAGATGCGCATGGGTCGGGTGCGGGCGGCGGCGCAGGGCGTCGACGATCCAGCAGTCTAGGCCGGCCAGGTGGGGCCAGCTTTCCTCGGGGATCGCCACGGCGTCGGGCAGGTAGGCCAGCGGCCCGATGCGGAAGCCAAGCGCGTCGGTCGAGCCGTGGTCGGCGCGGAACGGGGTGAAGGCGATGGAGCCGCCGGGGCCGTCGATGGAGAAGGGGCCGTCGATGGCATTCAGGTCCAGGATCGGCGGGTAGGGGCTGCCATGGGGCTGCACGAAGGCATAGCCGAAGCGCGACAGCAGCGCCTCTTGCGTCGGGCCGTCGGCCCAGACCGGGATGCGGCGGCGCTGGCGGAAAGTCAGTTGGCGCAGGTCGTCGATGCCGTTCATGTGGTCGGCGTGGGAATGGGTGTAGACCACCGCCTCCAGCCCGGTGACGCCGGCATCGAGGAGTTGGTCGCGCATGTCGGGCGAGGTGTCGATCAGCACCGTCGTCGTGCCCGCGGCCGTGCTGCGTTCGACCAGAAGCGAGCAGCGGCGGCGGCGGTTCCGGGGGTTCGCCGGGTCGCAGTCGCCCCAGTCGCCGCCGATGCGCGGCACCCCGCCCGAAGAGCCGCAGCCCAGGATGGTGAAGCGCAGCGCGGCCATCAGGCGGCCACCCTCGACGCCGCGGCGCGGGTGAACAGGCGGTCGAAGTTGGCGCTGGTGGCGGCGGCGAACTCGGCCTCGGTCAGGCCGAAGATCTGGGCGCCGACGCGGGCGGTATGGGCGACATAGGCCGGTTCGTTGCGCCGCCCGCGGTGCGGCGGCGGGGCAAGATAGGGGCTGTCGGTTTCCACCAGGATGCGGTCCAGGGGCGCGCGGGCGAAGATGTCGCGCAGGTCCTGGCTTTTCGGGAAGGCCGCAATGCCGGACATCGACAGGTAGAAGCCCATCTCCAGCGCCGCCTCGGCCAGCCGGGCGCCCGAGGAAAAGCAGTGCATCACGCATCCATAGGGCCGGTGGGCGTGGCCTTCGGCCAGGATACGCTCCATGTCGGCATCGGCGTCGCGGGCGTGGATCACCAGCGGCAGGCCGGTTTCCTGCGCGGCCTGGATGTGGATGCGCAGGCTGGCCTGCTGGGCCGCCGCGCTGTCGGGGGTGTAGTGGTAGTCCAGCCCGCTTTCCCCGATCGCCACCATCTTGGGGTGGCGCGCCTCGGCCACCAGGTCGGCCAGGGTGACGGGGGGCACTTCGGCCACGCTCATCGGGTGGAGGCCGTAGGCGTAGAAGATGCCGTCGTTCGCCTCAGTGATGGCGCGGCAACGCGGCAGGCGTTCGGGGCGGGTGCAGATGGTGACCATGCGCGTGACGCCCGCGGCACGGGCGCGGGCGATCACGGCGTCAAGCTCGGTCTCGAAATCTGCGAAGTCGAGGTGGCAGTGGCTGTCGACCAGCGGGGGCGGGGTGGGTGTCATGTCTGTCGGGCGGGCTGTCTCTTGGCGAGCGCGCCCGCCGTCTCGTCAATGCGGAAGAGCATATCCATGAGAAGGGCTGCGGGGTCAAGGTTGACCGCCTTGCCGCGGCGGGCGCGGGCGGTCAGGTCCTCGGCCAGGGTGGCCCAGTGGCGGGCGGCCAGCGGGTCGGGCGAAAGGCGCGCGATCAGCGCGGCCTCGCCGGGGGCGGCCTCGGGCGGGGTTCGGCCCAGGGTGCCGGCGCGGGCGAGGCGCGCCAGGAACAGGTCGGCCAGGGTGACGATCTGGTCGAAGCGGTCGCCGGCGGCGCGGCCCGCGGCACTGTCGGCCAGGGTGGCGGCGCGCGAGCGGTCCAGCCGCGGCAGGTCCTGGAACAGCCGGACCAACTCGGCATAGGTGCGGATGCCGTCGGAATGGGTCAGCCGGAACGCCTCGCCGACCGAGCCGCCGGCCAGTTCGGCCAGGGCGGCGGTATCCTCGGGGGCGGTGTCGCCCCCGGCTTGGGCCAGCGCCTGCGCCAGGTCGGGCGGGGCCAGCGGCGTCAGGCGCAACTCGCGGCAGCGCGAGCGGATGGTGGGCAACAGGCCATGCGGCCGGTGCGCCACCAGCAGGAAGGTGGCGCCGGCGGGCGGCTCTTCCAGCAGTTTCAGCAGGGCATTGGCGGCGGCGGTGTTCATCTCGTCTGCTGCGTCGACGATGGCGACCCGCCGCCCGCCGTCGGCCGCCGAGAGGGCGAAGAACGACTTCATCTTGCGCACCTCGTCCACCGTGATGAACTGCGACAGCGCGGTTTCCTTGTCGTTCGGGCCACGGCGCAGCAGGTACAGCCGCGGCTCGGCCAGGGCGCGCAGGCGGCGGGCCACCGGGTGATCGGGCGGAATGTCCAGACTGTCTGGCGGGGGCGGGGCGAACATGCCGTCGTCTTCGGGCGTGGCCAGCAGGAAACGGGCGATGCGCCAGGCCAGCGTTGCCTTGCCCACCCCCTTCGGCCCGGTCAGAAGCCAGCCGTGGTGCAGGCGGCCCTGGCGAAAGGCGTCCAGAAAAGCGGTTTCGGCCACGTCCTGGCCGATCAGCCGGGCGGTTTCGCGCGGATGCGGGGCGCCGTCCAGGCGGTCGGGATCGGGCAGGGGATCGGCCATGGCGCCGACCTTGCACCAAGCGCGCGGCGGGGGAAAGGGGCGGCGCGGGGGGCCCTGTCCGTGGCAACGCCGCCGAGCGGGGGCTCGATGCCCCCCGAGGCGGCTCTGCCTTACCCCCGGTTCCCCGCCAGCCGAGGCAACACGGTCGCCAGCACATCGGCGGCCACGGTCTCTTCGCTCCGCGCCCCGTCGATCACCCGGAACCGGGCGTGTCGCGCGGCCAGCGCCAGGAACCCCTCACGCGCGCGGGCCTGGAAGGCCAGGCCCATGTCCTCGAACCGCATTTCGGCGCCCTTGCGGGCGGTGGCACGCGCCAGCCCCGCCGCCGGGTCCAGGTCGACCAGCAGCGTCAGGTCGGGCTCAAGCCCGATCATCAGGTCATGCAGGCGGTCCACCGTTTCGGTCAGATCGCCCCGCGTGATGCCCTGGAAGATGCGGGTGCTGTCGGCGAAGCGGTCGCAGATCACCACCGCGCCGCGCGCCAGCGCCGGGCGGATGGTCTTTTCCAGATGGTCGCGGCGGGCGGCGGTAAACAGCAGGATCTCGGTTTCCGCCGACCAGCGGTCGGGGTCGCCCTCCAGCACAAGCCGGCGGATTTCCTCGGCGCCGGGGCTGCCGCCCGGCTCGCGCGTCAGGACGACGTCATGGCCCCCGGCGCGCAAGGCTGCCGCCAGCCGGCGCGCCTGCGTCGACTTGCCGGACCCGTCGATCCCCTCGAACGAAAGGAACAGTCCCGCCATTCACGAGGCCGGCGCCGCGGCGCCCAGGTAGCGGTCATACAGCGACCCGGCCGCGGTCTTCAGCCGGCCCACGAAGCCCGCCTTCCCGACCGAGGTCTCGGCCACCAGCTGGATGCGGTGGTCGGGCAGGTCGGGCACATGCACGACAAGTTCGGCCACCGGGGTTCCGGCCTCGACCGGGGCGATCAGCGGGCCCTTGTAGACCACCTCGGCCTGCACCCCGTCCTGCACGATGGCGGGCACCAGCAGGCGCAGGTCCTCGGCCGGAACCAGGCCGACCGTCGCGCTGTCGCCCAGGAAAACCTCGGCCTCGGCCACGCGGTCACCGGCCTTGGCCACGGTCTTTTCGGCGAATTGGCGGAAGGCCCAGCCGACGATCCGTTCGGCCTCTTCGGCGCGGGCCTCGTCCGAGGCGAGGCCGGTGATCGCAAAGATGATCCGCCGGTTGCCCTGCACGGCGCTGCCGACCAGGCCATAGCCCGCCTCGGAGGTGTGCCCGGTCTTCAGCCCGTCTGCCCCGATCCCCAGCTTCAGCAAGGGGTTGCGGTTGAACCGGTTGTCGGGCGCGCGGTCCTTGTAGTTGAACTCGGTCTCGGCAAAGACCGGGTAGTATTCGGGGAACTCCTCGATCAGCCGCAGGCCCAGGATGCCCAGATCGCGCATCGACATGCGGTGGTTCGGGTCGGGCCAGCCGCTGGCATTGGCGAAGGTCGACGAGGTCATGCCGATCGCCTTGGCGCGTTCGGTCATCTGCCGGGCAAAGGCCTCTTCTGTGCCCGCCAGCCCTTCGGCCACCACCACGCAGGCGTCGTTGCCCGAATTCACGATCATGCCGTGGATCAACTCTTCAACCGTCGGGCGGTCGGTTTCCTGCAGGAACATGGTCGACCCGCCCATGCCCTTGGCGCGCGACGACACCGCAAAGGTGGTGTCCATCGCCACTCGGCCGTCGCGCAGCGCCTCGAACAGCATGTTGATGGTCATCAGCTTCGACATCGAGGCCGGCGGCACCGCCTGGTCGGCGTTCTTGTCCATCAGCACGGTATGCGTGGTCACGTCGAACACCCAGGCCGCCGTCGCCTGGGTCTCGAAGGCGCGGGCGGGCAGGGCGGCCAGGACCAGGGCGGCGACGACCAGGCGCAAGAGCGGCAGCATGGGCTCTCCTTACTTCAGCAGGTAGGCATCGGCGAAACCGGCGGCCTTGATCTTCTTCAGCGTCGCCGCATCGCCGCGCGCGATCACCGACCAATAAGTCTTGCCCTTGGCGGAATCCTTGCGCACCTCGGCCGGGACACCGGCCTTGGCCAGGGTGTCGACCGCGCGCTGCGCGTTCGCCTCGACCGAGAAGAAGCCGATCTGGATCGGCTTGCCGCCGCCGGCGGCGGGGGCAGGGGCGGCGGGCGCGGGCGCGGCCGCCGGGGCGGTGGCCTTCGGATCGGCCTTGGGCGCTGCCGCATCCAGCGCGGCCGAAGCCACGGCGGCCGTGTCCACCGCGGTTTTGTCGGTCTTCTTGCCCTTCTTGGCGGGCTTTTCCGGGGCGGGGGCAGGGGCATCCAGCGGCTTGGTCTCGACCCCGCCGGCCGTCACGGCATCGGCCGAGGCCGGGGCTGAGGCGGGGGCCGCGTCCAGCGTCTCGGCGCTGTCCAGGATCGGTGTCGCTGGGGCTTCCTCGGGCGCCTCCTCGCGGCGCAGTGCCGTGACCGAGATCGAGGCCGGGGCCCCCGCAAGGATGCCAAGCGCCGCCGCCGCGTCGGACGAGATCTGCAGCGTCGGGCCGGGATTGTCGCGCTCGCGGCGGAACAGCGCGCCGATCACGAACTTGCCGTTCGCCGGGTTGCGCATGATCACGCGCTCGGGGTCCTTGGTGTCGGGCGAGGCGACCCAGACCCCGCCCAGCGACGGCCGGCCGTCCCACAGCGCCTGGTCGGTGACCTGGAACACCTCGGGCGCCTCGACGTCGCGGTCGACGAGGCGGGTGGATTTCTGCGCCTTCGGCGCGGCTTCCGCCGCGGCGCCCTCCGGTTTCGCGGCGAAGGGGCCGGTGCCCTTCTCGCATCCCGCCAGTGCCATCGCGGCCACCGCGACAAGGACGAAATGCCTGCTGACTGCCCGTGCCATCTAAGCCCTCTCCCTGCGCGGTCTTGTCTGCCGCGCTTTGTTGCGTTCCCCGCGCGCCTTGCGCGAACGGCCTGCCTCTTCCTCCGCCGACCCGACCCGGGTTGCGGCGAAACCGGCGGCATCATATCGGCACCCCGGGGCGCTGGAAAGGGCCGAGCCGCAGCCCGCCGGTCACGATCGGCGGATTTCACCGCAAGCGTGCTCTTTCAGAATCACCCCCACCCCCGTAATCCGTCATCGTCGGAGGAGTGGCGGAGTGGTCTATCGCACCGGTCTTGAAAACCGACGCAGGGGCAACCCTGCCGTGGGTTCGAATCCCACCTCCTCCGCCACTTGCCCTCGCGAAAGCGTTCTCCCCATCCGGCTGCGGCCGGATTTTTCCGTTGTTTTCGAGGGTTATGCGGGTGGGGCTGTTAACCGCCCCTGCTGCCAGGAGGCCCGGAAGCGGTCTCTCAGGGCCGATATTCTCCGGACCTGTTGACTGCGCGATTTTGGTGAATGGCTCTTAAGTTTTTGTTTGAGAAACATTTTTTTCAAGGCCCGCAAAAACTTCGATCCCGGTGCCATTTGTCTGAAATGCCACTGACGTCCAACCGGAATCGTCGGTGCGCCGAAGTCTCAGTCGAGCCGGATAGATATCTCCGCTGCCTCTTTCTCGGTGTCGCAGAAGATGGGCTGCGGACGGCCTTGGCGCCACACCCAGACGGTGAAGCCCGCTGTCTTGCGGGTGTGGATGGTGCCGTTAGAAATTTCGACATGCCCCTCCGACACGAGACGAAGAACGATCCGTCGCCCTGCCTCTGATCCGCCGATCTCGAACAATTTCGATGCAGATGCCTCAAGCAGCAGGTGCGTTCCCTTTGTATCGATAGCCACGATGTCCTTGTCTATCCAGACGAGGAAGTCGGGGAAGTACGCCTTCCCGGCATGCAATAGAGGGATCGAATATCCGCTGCCCGACGGGTTCCGCGTCCAGACCCGTTGGGTCTTGTCAATCGCCCTCGCAAACCTCAGTTCAAAGCCGTTCAGGCCAGAATAGCGTTCGTGCAGCGATTTTTTGAAAGTCTCGCCTCCGTTGCTGTCAACCGCTATCGGTCCGACTGAATAGGGGTGGCCCGCATCATCCTGGAAAACCAAGGAGTGCTGAATATAGGCCTCTACCACTTTGCGAGCCGTCTCCCTTATATGCTCCGCCGCCGGGCTGCTGGCCTCGATTAACGCATCAAACTTGGGGTCCTCGATATCCACCAAGTTGATCGGGCCCCCCGCCCTGCGCAGCCCACCCGGATAGCACCTTTGAATCTCACGGCGGAATACATGGCGTGTCATGATCCGGTTGCTGTGATCTACTTCGACCCACTCATAATGTGCATCCGTCTCCGATCCAATGAGCTGCAGTACCTGCATGCGGCTCCCTTGACCGATCGTGTTCTGTCCGCCGTCTCGGAAGTCCATCATTCCTTTGACAATCTTCCCTATAGGCTCTAGCGCATCGCTACTTTCAATCGCGACAGTGGGAATCGTCCGAGCCGGCCGTGGGTCCAGGCTGTACTTCTTCCCTCGGGTTTTCTCATCCTTCACCACCAAAGCTATGGACGGATGCTCGGAAACCAAGTCCGCGCGGATCTGCGTCAAGATGTCATCGAAGACCCTTTTCTCATCGGTTCGGATGTGGAAGTGCGCCGTGTTCATGACCGGATCACTGTAGTGCTGTGCCCCAGGTTGCCGAAGGACTCGCCCGATGACCTGAGTGATCTGTCGCGCTGACGCCATTTCTTTGTCTATGTATGCGAAAGACGCCGCTGGATCGTCCCAGCCTTCCTGAAGGCCAAGATTGAAAATGATGTGCTCGTAGTCGCCGGCGATAAATCGGGAGTAGTCTTTTTCCGCCCCATCGAAGAGGTGCATTTCTGGCGGCTTCTGCGATTCCTTCGAGAATTTGAGCTGGCAGTAGACGGCGATCTTGGCTGGGTCTACCTTTGCGACCTCGACGAGGTGTCGCCATATTAGGATGGGCCGGGCCTGTCGTTCCTGAAAGGGCCTTTTGAGGTCCTCCGAGACTGGCACGCCATCCACAGTGTTGGTGGAGCAGACATATATGGCCTTTGGTCGGAAAGGCAGCTTCAGATTTTGAGCTGCTTGCTGCGCCCTCCGCATGTCGGTCAACAAGTTATCTAGCGCGGGTTCTAGCGGGGTGATGTATCCGTCTATTGTGCAATACGCCAACGACGCGCTGAAGGCCGCCGACAACGTCAAGGCGATGCTGCAGGCGAACCCCGACATCAAGGGCATCTTCGCGTCGAACGAAGGCTCGGCCATCGGGCTTGCCGTGGCGATCAAGGAAACCGGCGCGGCCATCGTCGGCGTCGGCTTCGACTCGGGCAAAAGCCAGAAGGACGCCATCAACGAAGGCACCCTGATCGGCTCGATCACCCAGAACCCGGTCGGCATCGGCCAATGCGTCGTCGACAGCCTGGCGAAGGCGCTGAAGGGCGAGGAACTGCCCAAGGTCATCGACACCGGCTTCTACTGGTACGACAAGACCAACATGGCCGATCCGCAAATCGCGGCGGTTCTCTACGATTGATCTGACATCTTCCCCTCCTCCGGCCCGCCCGGGGGAGGGGTCCCTCAGCCGATCTTCGCGCGCTGCACCAGGGGCGAGCGACCGAAATGGCCGCGATAGACCTTCGAGAAATGCGAGGTCGACTGGAAGCCGCAGGCCATCGCGATTTCCGTCACCGACTGCTCGGTCTGCACCAGCAGGTTCTGCGCCCGGTTCAGGCGCAACTCCATGAAATAGTGCTTCGGGGTCGAATTCAGGTAGCGCGCGAACAGCCGTTCCAGCTGCCGGGTCGAAATGCCCAGCTCCTCGGCAATCAGGCTGGGGGAGTCCGGCGTCTCGATGCTGGCTTCCATGATCGCGATGGCGCGCTTGAGATGCTCGTTGCGCATTCCGTGCCGCGACTGCACCGACACCCGCTGCGCCGCCGTGCCTTCGCGCACGGCATTGTAGACCATCTGGTCGGCGACCTCGGTCGCAAGATCGGCACCATGCGCCTTGCCGATCAGATGCAGCATAAGATCCGCCGCCGCCGTTCCGCCGGACGCGGTGATGATCTTTTCCCGCGCGACAAAGACATTGCGGACAAGGCGCACATCCGGGAATTCTTCCTGGAACAGGTCGTGCCAGGCCCAGTGCACCGCCGTTTCGACACCGTCAAGAAACCCGGCTTTCGCCAGCACATAGGCGCCCGAACAGATCGCCCCCAGCGGCGTGCCCGCCGCCCGCTCGCGCCGCAGCCAGCTCAGGACCGGCGCGCTGGTATGGGCTTGCACGTCGACCCCCGAAATCACGAACAGCCGGTCAGAGTGGCGCGTTGGCTCCAATCCCACGTCGGTCAGCGTGACCGACCCATTGGAACAGGTGGCGGTCCTGCCGTCCTCGCTGGCAAGCGTCCAGCGATACAGCGGCATGCCCGACACCAGGTTCGCGATCCTGAGCGGCTCCAGCGCGCAGGAAAACGCGATATGGGTGAATTCGGGCAGCAGGAAGAAGCTGAAGTGCTGGGTCCCGGTCATCGTCTTCCTCCACGCAATAGGGGCCGCCCCGGAAGGCGGCCCCCAGGATCAACCGGCAGCGGTCACATCGCCGCGTCGCGACCGGCCTGAACCCAGGCGTCGAAGTCCGCCTGGTTCGCAGCGATCCAGTCGGCGACCTGCTTGTCGATGTCTTCCGAGCTTGCCGCGCCATCCGCCATCAGCTTGTTCTGCGCCGAGATGTCGTTGATGTCGATCTTCACCGACTCCAGGAACTTCGCCGCGGCCGGGTTGTCGGCCAGGAACTTGTCGGAGGCGAGGATGTACATGTTGTCCACCGCAAAGCCCAGGTTCTTGCCGCCGAACTCGGTCGCGGCCTCCACCCCGTCGGGCAGCGAGGTGTAGGGCACGTCCAGCCATTCCACGTCCTTGCCGGGGACCAGCGCACCCGAGACCCAGTAGGGCGTCCAGGTGAAATACAGGATCGGCTGGCCGTTCTGGAACCGCGCGATGGTATCGGCCATCAGCGCGTTGTATTCGCCCTGATTGTGGGTGACGGTGTCGCGCAGGCCGTATTCGGTCAGGTGATGCTCGATCACCCGCTCGCAGCCCCAGCCCGGCACGCAACCCGCCAGGTCCGCCGTGCCGTCGCCGTTCGCATCGAACTTCGCCGCAATCGCCGGATCCTTCAGGTCGCCCAGGTTCCTGACGCCCGCATCATAGGACTTCTTGTCGACCAGATAGCCCTGCACCATGCCCTCGACGAAAGGTCCGACGCGCTGCAGCACCGCATCCCCGCCGGATTCCTGGAAGAAGGCCTCGTGCAGCAACTGCCAATGCGCCGAGTAGAAATCGGCATCGCCGGTGCCCACGGCCAGGTGCGCGGTCTGGATTTCCACCTGCTGCGGCTCGATCGTGTAGCCAAGCGCCTCCAGCCCCTTGTACAGGATGCGGGCCTGGAACAGCTCTTCCGCGACCGGGCTGGCGACCGGGCGCACGGTGACGCCCGCGCCGGGCATGTCCTGGGCCAGGGCCGGCAGCGCCAGCACCAGCGTCAGGGCGGTGGACAGGGTAAAGTGTTTCATGATGTCTCCTCCAGTTTGTGGTTCAGTTGGTCTTTCCGATCAGGCGGGCGATCACGCCCACCGGACCGGTCTGCCACCAGGGCAAGTGGCCACGTTCACGGCCCGACCGGCCAATGCCCTGCGTGATCCGGTCCAAGACGATGGCCAGCATCACGATCCCCATGCCGCTGACGATGGCCTTGCCGGCGTCCAGCCGCCCCATCGCCCGCAGCACTTCGTTGCCCAGCCCCTTCACCGCGATCATCGAGGCGATCACCACCATCGACAGCGACAGCATGATGGTCTGGTTCAGCCCGGCGAGGATGGTCGGCGTCGCCAGCGGCAATTCCACCTTGCGCAGGATCTGCCCCGGTGAGGCGCCGAACGCCCGCGCCGCCTCGACCACCGACGGGTTCACCCCCCGGATGCCGAGCGAGGTCAAACGAACCAGCGGCGGCAGCGCGAAGATGATCGTCACCACCACGCCGGAGACGTTGCCGATCCCGATCAGCATCACCACCGGCACCAGATAGACGAAGGCCGGGATGGTCTGCATCGTGTCCAGCACCGGCCGGATCACCGATTCAAACCGGTCGCTCTTGCCCGCCAGAATGCCCAGCGGCAGCCCGATCGCCGCGCAGGCGACGACCGAGGCCGCAACGATGGCCAGCGTCGTCATCGCCAGCCCCCAGGCCTCGGGCGAAAGGAACCCGAGGATCATCAGGCAGAAGAACACCACGATGGCCACCCGCCGCCCCGCCGCCTGCCAGGCGATCAGCACCAGGATGGACAGCATCACCACGGGCGGCACCGCCTGCAAAGCGGCCTCCACCTTGACGATCATCGATTCCAGAAAGCGCTTGGTCGGCTGAATCAACTCGCGGTTCGAAATCGCCCACTGCTTGATCCCGTCCGCACGCGCGCTGATCCCCAGATCGACCGAGGCAAAGGGGTTCAGCCAGTCGAAGGTCTTGTCCATCAGGCGGCCCTCTCTTCATCGCGTCCCTGAATGCCGCGCAGAAGCGCGCGTTTCGTCACGACCCCAACCGGCTGGCCCTCGACCGCCACCAGGATCGGGTGATCGGTGCCCACCGCCAGATCGACCAGCTCGTTCAGCTTGTCGCCCGGCCTGCCCACCGGCCATGTGCCCGTGTCCTGCGGGCCATTTGCCTGCACATAGGCCGCGAAGGGCTGCATGATCCGCGCCGCCGTCACCAGATCCAGCTTGGAAATCCCCGCCACGAAATCCGCCACATAGTCATCGGCGGGGCGGGTCACGATCTCTTCCGGGGTGCCGATCTGCACCAGCACCCCGTCCTTCATGATCGCGATGCGGTCGCCGATGCGGATCGCTTCGTCGAGGTCGTGGGTGATGAAGACCGTGGTCTTGTGCAGCTCTGCCGACAGTTCCATGAACGTGCCTTGCAACTGCCGCCGGATCAGCGGGTCAAGGGCACTGAACGGCTCGTCCATCAACAGGATCGTCGGGTCCGCCGCCAGCGCCCGCGCCAGACCCACGCGCTGCTGCATGCCGCCCGACAGCTCGTCAGGGTATTTGCGGTCCCAGCCGGTCAGGTCCACCATGTCGATGGCCTTCGCCGCAACCGCTGCGCGCTCGGCCTCGGACTTGCCGCGCACTTCCAGCGAAAATGCCACGTTGTCGCGCACGGTCCGGTGCGGCATCAGCGCCATCGACTGGAACACCATGCCGATCTTCTCGGCCCGCAACTTGCGCAGCGCCTCGGCGTTCATCGCGTTGACGTTCTGCCCCTCGATCCAGACCGCGCCCGAGGTCGGCTCGATCAGCCGGTTGATGTGGCGGATCAGGGTGGACTTGCCCGACCCGGACAGCCCCATGATGCAGAAGATCTCGCCGCGTCCCACGGTGAAGCTCGCGTCCTGCACGCCGACGACGCAGTCGAACTTCTCGCGGATGTCCTTCTTCGACAGGCCCTGCGACCGCACGGCCGCCATCGCCTCACGCGACTTGTCGCCGAAAATCTTCCAGATGCCTTCGC
>JAGPCN010000340.1 GCA_018058035.1 Fuscovulum sp. | reverse complement strand
TGCAAGGCGGTGCCCCTGCGCGAGGTGAAAAGCTCGGTTCCCGCCCCGGTCAGGCTCACGGTCAGGCGGCGTCGGTCGGCGGGGTCGGCGGTGGTCGCCACCAGCCCGAGTTTCGCCAGCCGGTCGACCACGCCCTTGATGGTCGCTGCGTCCATGGCGGTTTCCCGTCCAAGATGGTTCTGCGATACCGGGCCGATCTCGGCCAGCCGGGCTAGCACGGCGAACTGTGTGGTCGTGACCTCGGGGATGGCGGCGGCGAAAAGCGCCAGATGCCGCTGCGTCACCCGGCGCAGGATGTAGCCGATCTGGTCATCAAGACGGTAGTCTTTGTGCTGTGCCATCTTCTCGCGATACGACTTGCGGTTGATCCGTGCAAGGCTGTTGACAGAATCCGGGCGGGGTCACAGTCTTGTTGTTACGCAAATGAAATCGGGGCCCTCCGTGCCGGACTATGCCCGACCCCAGTCGATGACCGAAGCCTTGCGACTTGTCGCCGAGGGCAGCTGTCGGGTGTTGGCAGGGGGCACGGATCTTTACCCCGGCGCAGGTGTGCAACTGGCGGGCTCCGTGCTGGATCTTGGCAGTGTCCGGGGCCTGTCCGGCATCAAGATCGGCCAGGGGCTGCGGATCGGGGCGACGACGCCATGGACCGCGATTGCCGAGGCAGAGCTGCCGGCGGCGTGCCGGGCTTTGCAGCAGGCGGCGTTGCAGGTGGGCGGGCGGCAGGTGCAGAACGCGGGGACCATCGGCGGAAACCTGTGCAACGCTTCGCCCGCCGCAGACGGGGTGCCGCCGCTTCTGGCGCTGGAGGCAGAGGTGGAACTGGTCTCGGCCGGGGGCCTGCGCCGGTTGCGGCTTCAGGACTTCCTGCTTGGACCGCGCCGGACGGCATTGCTGCCCGGCGAAATCCTTGCGGCTGTGGTGATCCCGGAAGCCGCCCTGCGCGGAGGGTCCAGCTTCGTGAAGCTTGGGGCGCGGTCGCATCTGGTGATCTCGATCGCCATGGTCGCGGCGCGGGTGGTGATCGACAGCGGGCGGATCACGCAGGCGGCGATTGCGGTCGGGTCCTGTTCGCCCGTCGCGACCCGGCTTCCGGCGGTCGAGGCGGCGCTGACCGGGGCGTCGCTGGCAACGGCGGTGGACCGCGTGACGGCGGCGGATGTGCGGGCGGCGCTGTCACCCATTGACGACGTGCGGGCGACGGCAGAGTACCGGCGGGCGGCGGCGGTGGAACTGGTGCGCCGCGCCGTGGCGGGGGCGCTGGCATGATCCGCTTTGTGCTGAACGGGGTCTCTGTCGCGGTCGAGGCGCCGCCGACCGAACGGCTGTCGCAGACTCTGCGCGAACGGCTGGGCAAGGTCGGCACCAAGGTCGGCTGCGATGCGGGCGACTGCGGGGCCTGCACGGTTCTTCTCGATGGCCAGGCGGTCTGCGCCTGCCTGATGCCCGCAGCCAGGGTCGCGGAGCGGGAGGTGACGACCATCGAGGGCGATACGCCCGAGCTGACACGCCTGCGCGCCAGTTTCCATGCCCATGGCGCGGCGCAATGCGGCATCTGCACGCCGGGGATGCTGCTGATGGCGGCTGACCTTCTGCTGCGCAACCCCCGCCCCACGGAGAGCGAAGTGGAACAGGCCTTGGGCGGTGTTCTCTGCCGCTGCACCGGCTATCGCAGCATCATCGCGGCGGTGGTGGCGGCGGGGCAGGGGCCGCTGCCTGATGCCCCGATTGCAGGGGCGGTCGGCGCGGCGGTTCCCCGGCTGGATGGCGCGGCCAAAGTGTCGGGCGACAGGTTCGGCGCGGATGACTGGCCCATGGGTGTGCTGGAGGTGAAGGCCGTCCGTTCGCCCCATGCCCATGCGGCCTTTGTCATCGGCGACCTTGCCGCGTTCCGCGCCCGTCCCGGTGTGGCCGGGGTCTTCACCGCCACCGACATCCCCGGTCGCAATGCGTTTTCCGTGATCCCCCCCTTTGCCGATCAGCCCGCCATCGCCGCCTCTCCCGCCCGGTTCCGGGGCGAATGCGTGGCGCTGGTGGCCTTCGAGCCGCACGCCGAGCCCGACCTGACCGGATTTCCGATCACCTGGACACCCCTGCCGGCCCTTGCCACGCCCGAAGAGGCGGAGGCGGGCGATCTTCTTCACCCCAACCGGCCCGGCAACCTTCTGATCGAGGGCCGCGTGATCAAGGGCGATGCCGCCGCCGCACTGGCCGGTTCGGCGCATGTGGTGGAGGGCGCGATGACCACCGCCTTCGTCGAACATGCCTATATCGAGCCGGAGGCGGGTTCGGCCTGGATGGAGGGCGAAACGCTGGTCGTCCGCGCCTGTACGCAAGCGCCAGGAATGGACCGCGACGACACTGCAGCGATCCTTGGGCTGCCCTTGGACCGGGTCCGCATCATCCCTTCCGCCACCGGCGGGGGGTTCGGGTCGAAGCTCGACATCTCGCTGCAACCCCTGATCGGTCTGGTCACGCTGAAGACGGGGCGGCCTTCGCGCATGGTCTATTCGCGCGGGGAAAGCATGACCTCGACCACCAAGCGCCACCCGGCCGAGATGCGGGGGCGGATCGGCTGCGATGCGCAAGGCCGGATCACCGGGATGGAGTTCGAGGGGCGGTTCAACACCGGGGCCTATTCCAGCTGGGGGCCGACCGTGGCGAACCGGGTTCCGGTGCATGTCTCCGGCCCCTATGTCACCCCCGCGATCACTGCCAGCGCGCGGGCGATCCACACCCACGGGCCGGTGTCGGGGGCGTTCCGCGGCTTCGGCGTGCCGCAGGCGGCGCTGTGGCAGGAAACGCTTTATGACCGGCTGGCCGAGAAGGCCGGGATCGACCGGCTGGAATTCCGGCTGCGCAACGCCTTCCGCGACGGCGATGCCTCGGCCACCGGGCAAGTGCTGCAGGCGACGGGCATTCACCCCTGTCTCATGGCGCTGAAGCCGCATTGGACCCGCGCCCTGGCCGAAGCTGCGGGCCGGGCGGGCCGGGGCGTCGGCGTCGCCTCCTGCTGGTACGGTTGCGGTAATACCGGCTTGCCGAACCCCTCCACCATCCGTATCGGCCTGTCCCCGGCGGGCGAGGTCGTGCTGCATCAGGGCGCGACCGACATCGGCCAGGGCTCGAACACCGTGATCGCGCAGATCGCTGCCGAGGCTCTGGGTCTGCCGCTTTCCGCCTTCCGCCTGATCGGCCCCGACACCGCAATCACCCCGGACGCGGGCAAGACCTCGGCCAGCCGCCAGACCTATGTGTCTGGCCGTGCGGCCAAGGCCGCCGCCGAAGGTCTCCGTGCCGAGATCCTGCGTCGCGCCAATGCCGGTGACGCGGCCACGCTTGCGCTGGCGGGCGCGGTGCTGACCGTCCGTGACCGCGGCACAACCGCCCGGATCGAGCTTGCCGCACTGACGCCCGACACCCACGGCCACGCCCTGACCGCCGAGGCCACCTATGACCCGCCCACCTCGCCCCTCGATGCCAATGGCCAGGGC
>JAGPCN010000339.1 GCA_018058035.1 Fuscovulum sp. | reverse complement strand
GCCGCCGACCTGGGCGTGCCCCGCGCCTATGCCAGCTTCGCCGAGATGGCCGCGAAGGAGGCCCGCCGCAAGGACGGGATCGAGGCGGTGGCGATCGTGACGCCGAACCACATGCACGCCCCGGTGGCGATGCAGTTCCTGCGCCGCGGCATCCATGTGATCTGCGACAAGCCGCTGACCGCGACCCTGGCCGAGGCCAAGCGGCTGGCCAAGGCCGCCGCCGACAGCGGCGTGATCTTCGCGCTGACCCACAACTACACCGGCTATCCGATGGTCCGCCATGCCCGCGCCATGATGCAGGCGGGCGATCTGGGCGAGATCCGCGTGGTGCAGGTGGAATATCCGCAAGACTGGCTGGCCGAACCCATTGAACAGACGGGCCAGAAGCAGGCCGGATGGCGCACCGACCCCGCGCAATCGGGCGCGGGCGGCAGCACCGGCGATATCGGGACACATGCCTTCAACCTGGCGGGCTTCGTCACCGGGCTGACGGTTCAGGAACTGGCGGCCGACCTGCAGCGCTTTGTTCCCGGCCGCCGGGTCGACGACAACGCCCATGTGATGCTGCGCTATCAGGGCGGCGCGCGGGGGATGCTGTGGTGTTCGCAGGTTGCGACGGGCAATGAGAACGCCCTGCGCCTGCGGGTCTATGGCACCAAGGCCGGGATCGAATGGGCGCAGGAGGACCCGAACTACCTGTGGGTCACGCCCCTGGGCAAGCCGCGGATGAAGATCACCCGCAGCGGCGCTGGCGCGGGGCCGGAGGCTGGCCGCGTCAGCCGCATCCCGCCCGGCCACCCCGAGGGCTATCTGGAAGGCTTTGCCAATATCTACGCCGAAGCGGCGCGGGCGATCCTGGCCCGCCGCAATGGTTCGGCGCTGGACCCGGCTGTTACCTTTCCCGGCCTGAAGGAAGGTGTGGAAGGCGTGGCCTTTGTCGATGCCTGCGTGCGCTCAAGCGCCCGGAACGGCGCCTGGGTGAAGCTGGCGATCTGAGGGACCGCTCCTCGATGCACTGCGTGCACTCGTCGCTGACGACCCGCGAGGAGTGCACGAAGTGCATCGACGAGCCATTTGCGGAGGAAGACGATGCAGACGATCAAAGGACCGGCGCTGTTTCTGGCGCAATTCGCGGGTGACACGGCGCCGTTCAACTCGTGGAAGTCAATCACCGCCTGGGCCGCCGATTGCGGCTACGTCGGCGTGCAGATCCCGTCGTGGGATGGCCGCCTGTTCGACCTGGAGAAGGCGGCGGCGAGCAAGGACTATTGCGACGAGGTGAAGGGCGTGGCGGCCGAAAACGGCGTCGCGGTGACCGAGCTTTCCACCCACCTGCAGGGCCAGCTGGTGGCCGTTCATCCGGCCTATGACGCGGCCTTCGACGGCTTTGCCGTCCCTTCGGTGCGCGGCAATCCCAAGGCGCGGGCCGATTGGGCGGTGGACCAGGTGAAGAAGGCGCTGAGCGCTTCGAAGAACCTGGGCCTGACGGCCCATGCCACCTTTTCCGGCGCGCTGGCCTGGCCCTATGTCTACCCCTGGCCACAACGCCCCGCCGGGCTGGTGGAAGAGGCCTTTGACGAACTGGCCCGCCGCTGGACCCCGATCCTGAACCATGCCGAGGATTGCGGCGTGGATGTCTGTTACGAAATCCACCCCGGCGAGGATCTGCACGACGGCATCAGCTACGAGATGTTCCTGGAGCGCACCGGCAACCATGCCCGGGCCTGCATGCTGTATGACCCCAGCCATTATGTCCTTCAGCATCTGGACTATCTGGAAAACATCGACATCTACCACGACCGCATCCGCATGTTCCACGTCAAGGATGCCGAGTTGAACCCGACCGGTCGGCAGGGCGTCTATGGCGGCTATCAGGGTTGGGTGAACCGCGCCGGGCGGTTCCGGTCCTTGGGAGATGGGCAGGTGGATTTCGGGGGGGTGTTTTCCCGGCTGACGGCCCATGGGTTCAAGGGCTGGGCCGTGGTCGAATGGGAATGCTGCCTGAAACACCCCGAGGACGGGGCGCGGGAGGGGGCCGATTTCGTCCGCGCCCATATCATCCGGGTGACCGAGAAGGCCTTTGACGACTTCGCGGGGTCGGGGGCCGACCGGGCCGCGAACCGGCGGATGCTGGGGCTGGACTGAACCGGAGGAAGCGGGGGCCAGCCCCCGCACCCCCGGGGTATTTGGGCCGAACTGAAGATCAGGCCTGCGCGAGGGTTTCGAACAGGCGCGCGACCCCTTCGGCGCCGGGGTCGTTGTGGCCTTTCAGCTTGTCGGCGCTGAGGTAACTGGACCGCCCGGCCTTGGCCCGCGTCATCTGGGCGGTGGCATCGGCACCGGCGCGGGCGGACTTGGCGGCGGCGGCCACGCCCCGCGGCAGGGCGGCGAGCGCCGGGGCCAGCGCGTCGATCATCGTGCGGTGGCCGGGGGCCGCGCCGCCGACCTGCATCACCCGGTCGAGGCCAGCCGACAGTGCGCCGATCCAGTCCTTGCCGCTGGCCGAGGCATCGCCCGCGGCGGCGAAGAAGATCGCCAGCAGGACGCCGGACGACCCGCCCATGGTCTGCGACAGCTCCATCCCCACAGCGCGGTAAAGCTGCGTCGGATCGGCCAGCGGCAGGCGGTCGAGCGCCGCCTGCAGGGCGCGGGCGGCGCCGGCAAGGGTGCTGCCGGTGTCGCCGTCGCCCGACTTGGCGTCCAGCGCGTTCAGGTCCTTTTCCACCGCGATCAAGGCGTTGCAGCAGTGGTCGACCAGGGCGCGGCGAGCCGGATGGGCCGAGGGCACCGGCTGGATCGGGGCCAGGCCATCGGGCAGGGGGCGCACGGCGGGTTCGGCCACGCCCAGGCAGCCGGGCCAGGCATGCGGCGCGACCGGGGCTGACAGGAACCGCGCGCGGTCTTCGTCCACCGGCAGAAGCGACAGCGAAAACCCGTGCATGTCGAGCGAGGTCATCAGCGGCGCGGGGCCGATCAGCCACTTGATCCGGGCTGCGATGGGGGATCGGGCCAGTTCCTCGGCCAGAAGGCTCATTTCCAGTGGCGTGGTGGAGCCGAGGTTGTTCAGAAGCGCCACATGGTCGCCCTTGCCCATATGCGGGGCGAGGCGGTCGACCACCATCTGCATCGCGGCGCGGGCGCCCGAGAAATCGACCTGCTCCACCCCGGCCTCGCCATGGATGCCAAGGCCAAGCTCGGCCTTGCCGCCGGCGATCCGGTCCTCTTTCGGGCTGCCGGGCACGGTGCAGGTATCCAGGCTCATCCCGATCGAGATCGCGCCCTTGATCACGCCCTGCGCGGCGGCGGCGATCGTTTCAAGGTCGGTGCCGGCCTCGGCCATGGCGCCCGCGATCTTGTGGACGAACAGGGTTCCGGCGACGCCGCGCGCCTGCGGCAGGTCGGGAAGGGCCACGTCGTCATCGACGATCACCATCGCGACCTTCAGGCCGAAGGCCCGCGCCCGTTCGGCCGCAAGGCCGAAGTTCAGCCGGTCGCCGGTGTAGTTCTTGACGATCAG
>JAGPCN010000338.1 GCA_018058035.1 Fuscovulum sp. | reverse complement strand
TCTGTTCCCCGGCAGGTTCGATGGCGCGGATGCGTTTGGC
Organism: Fuscovulum sp.; assembly: GCA_018058035.1. Classification (GTDB taxonomy): domain Bacteria; phylum Pseudomonadota; class Alphaproteobacteria; order Rhodobacterales; family Rhodobacteraceae; genus Pseudogemmobacter. The sequence goes on along the minus strand of JAGPCN010000338.1, from coordinate 3,509 downwards.
AAGCTCTTCGAACAGCACGCGCACTTCCAGCCGGGCCAGCCACATGCCCAGGCAGACATGCGGGCCGCCCTGGCCAAAGGCGACATGACGGTTCGGGCTGCGCGCCAGGTCCACGCGGAAAGGCTCTGATATGGCGGTTTCGTCCCGATTTCCGCTGGCAAACCAGTAGATCACCTTGTCGCCCGCGCGCACCTGCTTGCCGTGATAGTCGAAGTCGCGGGTGGCGGTGCGGCGGAAATAGGTGGTGGGGCTGGCCCAGCGGATGATCTCGTCCGCCATGGTGTCGTTGACCGCGCCCGACTGGATCTGCGCCAGCAGTTCGGGCTGGTGTGCCAGCGCCTGCAACCCGGCCGCGATGGAATAGCGCGTGGTGTCGTTCCCCGCCGCGACCAGCAGGCAGAAGAAGTTGCGAAACTCGTGTTCCGGCATCACCGTCCCATCCGCCGAAGGCTCAAGGATCAGGTGCAGCACGCCCGACTTGTCGCCGGTGGCCTGCTTCCGCGCCATCAGGTCCTTGGCATAGACGAACAGCTCGGCCCCGGCGGGCGAGTTGAACGGCATCATCCGGAACTCGTCCGTCGTCATCTTGTCCAGGACGTGCTGGGTGAAATCAGGGTCTGTATTGGCGATCAGCGCATCGCCCTTTTCCACCAGCCAGGGCAGGTCTTCGTCCGGGGTGCCGATGATGCGGCCCAGCATCCGCATCGGCAGCTGGCGGGCGATCAGTTTGGTCGCGTCAAAGGTGCCGTGGGCCAGCGCCTCGTCCAGGATCGGCCCGCACAGCTCGCGGATCACCGGCTCGAACTGTGCGATGACGGGTTTCGAGAACGCCCGCATCACCTTCATGCGGGTCTGCATATGCTCGGGCGCGTCGGTTTCCTGAAAGGTGCGGCGGGCCAGGTATTCCTCATAGGTCTGGTCCTCCATCCTGATGCCGCGGGCGCTGGACAGAAGGTCGGGCTTGCCGTTCAGTTCCAGGATGTCGGCGTGGCGGGTGACCGACCAGAAGCCCTGGCCCTGCGCGTAGTCGGTCCAGTGCATCGGGTCTTCGCGCCGCAGCCGGGCAAAGGTGTTGTGCGGCGGGCCTTTGGTAAAGGTATCGTGGCTGGTCAGGTCTGCGTGGCCGTCATCGGTGGGGGTCCAGACCGTCATGTTGTGCGCCCTTGCCTGAAGCTGAGTTATAAATATACTAAACGTGTTCATAATTATGTAAAGGCCAGAGACGATGCGCATCGCGATCCTGATGGCGAACACCGACGAAAGCGATTTCGCGCAGCGCTGGCCCAAGGATGGCGAGAAATTCGCCAACCTTCTGGCCCCCTTGCGCCCCGACTGGCAGTTCACCACGCTGTCGGTCAAGGACGGCGTCTTTCCCGCCAACATCGCTGAATACGACGGGTACATCATCACCGGCAGTCCGGCTTCGGTGCATGATCCCGACCCCTGGGTGGACCGGTTGATGGACCTGATTCGCCAGATCATCGCCGCCCGCCGCCCGCTGTTCGGCGCCTGTTTCGGCCATCAGGCCGTGGCCAAGGCTCAGGGTGGCACCGTCACCCGCAACCCGGGCGGCTGGGTCTTCGGCCTTGCCGAAACCACGCTCGAAGGCGCACCGATCCGCCTGTACGCCGCGCATGTCGAGCAGGTGACGGCCCTGCCGCCGGGTGCCGAGCCTCTGGGCGGCAACGCCGATTGCCCGGTCGGCGCCTTTCGCATCGGCCCCGCCGTGCTGACCACGCAATACCACCCCGAGATCACGCCCGAATTTGCCGCCGCTCTGGTCGAGGAATATGCCGACAAGCTGCCGCCCCCGGTGACGGCGCAGGCCCGCGCCTCGCTGGCCGTTCGGGCCGACCGCGATCGCATGGCCCGGCGGATCGTCGAGTTCTTCGAACAGGCCTAGGACAGCGCGGCCAGCAGGTCCATCGCGGTCACGTGGTCGAACTGCACATGCCGCTGCATCATCGTCTCTGCACCGGCGGAATCGCGGTCCGAGATCAGTCCAAGCAGCGCACGATGTTCCGCCGCCGAGGCCGCGATTGCGCCCGAATACCGATAGCGCGCGCGGTAGTAGGCCAAGAGCTTGCGGGCATTCGTCTTGATGCTGTCGGTCAGGAACGGATTGCCGGCCGCCAGCGCGACGCCTTCGTGGAACCGCAAGTTCAATTGGTAATAGCCGTCCGGATCGGCATCGCCCCGGGTCGCGGCGTGGGCCTCGCAGGCCGCCACGATCCGCTCCAGTTCGGCCGCGTGGCCTTTGGAAAGCCGCCGCGCTGCCAGCCCCGCGGCCATGCCCTCCAGCTTGGCGTGAACCTCCAGGATCGCCAGGAATTCCTCAAGCGTCGGGCGAAACAGCGTCGCCCCCTTGCGAGGGTGGCGGCGGATCATCCCCATCGCCTCAAGCTTCAGGATCGCCTCGCGGACCGGGGTGCGCGAGATGGCAAATTCCGCCGCCAGGGCGGCCTCGTCAATCGGGTCGCCCGGGTTCAGGCGCCCGATGTCGATCCATCCCATGATCGTCGCGATCAGCGTTTCGGTCTGTCCGGCCATGGCGCAGGCAAGCCACAGGAAAGCGGCTCTGTAAAGGCGAAATCAGTGGATGCGCTTCCCCGCCCGCCAGACCCCGCGCAGCGACAGGTCGGGGCCGAGGTGCACGAAGTCGGCCCGCGCGCCGGGCACCAGCCGGCCGATGTCGTTGCGCCCCAGGCAGTCGGCGGGGATGCGGGTCGCCATGGCGAACACCCGCTCCAGCGGCAGGCCGACCCGTTCGGCCATGAACCGCATCGCCTGCGGCAAGGTCAGGTCTGCCCCCGCCAGCGTGCCATCCTCCAGCGTCAAGCGGCCCTCGCGCCGCAGGATCCGCCGTCCGCCCAGCCGGAACTCGGTGGCTTCGGTGCCCGCCGCCGCCATGCAGTCGGTGACCAGGAAGATCCCTTCGGGCCGCGCCGCCGTGGCGATCCGCACGGCCTCGGCCGCAACATGGATGCCGTCGGCGATCAGCCCGCAGAAGGCCCGGCCCGTCAGCGCCGCGCCGACCAGACCGGGCTCGCGGTTGCCCAGCTGGCTCATCGCGTTGAAGAGATGCGTCACGCAACCGGCGCCCGCCGCAATGGCCCCCTGCGCGGCCTGCGCCGTGCAATCCGTATGCCCCAGGCTGACCACCGCCCCGGCCGCCCGCAAGGCCGAAATCTGCGCCACAGAGACGCTTTCCGGCGCCACCGTCACCATCAGCAAAGGCAGGTCGCGCGCCGCCTGGCACAGTATCGCCAGGTCGGCATCGGTCATCGGCCGGATCAGCGCGGCGTCATGCGCGCCCTTGCGGCGAGGGTCCAGGTGCGGCCCTTCCAAGTGGAGGCCCAGAAAGCCGGGCACCTGCGCCCGGGCCGCCGCCACCCCGGCGGCGATCACCGCCGCTGTCGCCTCGGGCCGGTCGGTGATCAGCGTCGGCAGGATCCCGGTCGCCCCCAGTCGGGCCTGCACGTCGCAGATGCGGCGCAGGTCGTCGACCG
>JAGPCN010000110.1 GCA_018058035.1 Fuscovulum sp. | reverse complement strand
ACATACAGCTCTGCATAGGGCAGGACGCGGTACTTTTCCTCGGGCGTGGTGGCGTGGTGCGACTTGTTGGCGATGACGCCGGGCAGATCGCCCCGGTCGGTGCAGATCACCACCGCCTGCGCGGCCAGCGCGCGTTCGGGCACGCCGCCCAGCCGTTCAAGGCGCAGAAGGCCCGAGTCCTCGATCTTGCGGATGACAAAGCCCAGCTGGTCCATATGCGTGAAGACCATGACCGAGGGCAGGCCGGGATCACCCGGAAGGGTGGTCATCAGGTTGCCCAGCCGGTCGGAGCGGTGCGGCAGGCCCAGCCGGTCCAGATGCGCGGCGATGGCGCGGGCCACCCGGCCCTCGTGCCCCGCAAGTCCGGGGATCAGCATCAGCTCGGCCAGCAGGTCGCGGATCATCTTCCGCCCCGGGCGGCGCGGACCCGGTCCATGAAGTCCTTTGCGCGGTCGGGGTCCACCGCGGCCCAGGTGTCGCCGCCGACCTTCAGCGCCGAGCCGACGATGCAGCCGTCTGCCACTGCCAGCACGTCGGCCACCGTCGCATGCTTGACCCCGGTGTTGGCCAGCACCGGCGTCTGCGGCAGGGCGCGCTTGACGGCTTCAAGGTCTTCCATCCGCGCGGCCTCTCCGGTGATCGCGCCCGAGACCAGGACCGCATCCGGCACGCTGGAGAACACCGCCGAGCGGGCACGGTCGGCCAGCGGGCGGGGGTCGATGGAGCCTGCGAATTCAGCGGACACGTTATACAGTGTCGCTACGCCAGAGATACCCAGCCGCGCCTGGTAGCGCCGTGCGGCGCCGGCGTCGGGGGCCCAGAGGCCCATGTCGCTGGCATAGGTGCCGGTGAAGATCTCGCGCACGAAGGCGGCTCCGGTGGCGGCGGCAAGGGCCATGGTCGCCATCGGGTCCCACAGCACGTTGACGCCGAAGGGCACGGTGATGCGGTCGCGCAGCCGCCCGATCACAGCGGCCATGGTGGCGGTGGAGGCGGTGTCGACGCGGAGTTCATAGGGCCGGTCGTTTTCGTTGCCGAACATCACCGCATCGACGCCGGCGGCCTGCAGCGCGTCCAGGTCACGGGCGGCGGCGGCGAGGATGCCCTCGACCCCCGCGGCGGCATCGTAAAGCGGCGTGCCGGGCAGGGCGCCCAGGTGAACCATGGCGATCACTGGCCGGGTGTCGCCGAAAAGGGCCGTGAATCGAGACATCTGTGTCCTCCCCGGGGCCAAGGCTAGCGCGAAAGGGATTGGCCGGGAAGGGCTTGCACACTAGCATGTCAGCGGGAAAGCGGGGGCGCCGATGCAGAAGACGCGACACTGGGACCGGCTGGGCAACGGCGGGTTGACCTTGACCGAGCTGGGCTTTGGCACGGCACCCATCGCCAACCTGTTCCGGGCGGTCAGCGAGGCAGATGCCCGCGCCACGCTGGATCGCGCCTGGGAGGCGGGCATCCGTTACTTCGATACTGCGCCGCTGTATGGGCTGGGGTTGTCGGAGACCCGTCTGAACCCGTTCCTGCGCGGCAAGCGGCGCGACGACCATGTGATCTCGACCAAGGTCGGGCGACTGTTCCGGGTGGCGACGCCCGAGACGCGCGACGGGCCGGACAAGTGGATCGACGTGCCCTCGCGCTGCGAGGTCTACGATTTCAGCTACGACGGTGTGATGCGCAGCCTGGAGTTCAGTCTGGAGCGGTTGGGGCTGGACCGGGTCGACATCCTGTACGCCCACGACCTGGATCTGAACAACCACGGCACGATGGACCGGCTGCAGCCGCTGTTGGACCAGTTCATGGCGGGCGGCTACCTCGCGTTGCGGGCGATGCGCGACCAGGGGGTGATCCGTGCCTTCGGGGCCGGGGTGAACGCCTGGGAGCCCTGCCAGTGGCTGATGGAGCGGGGGGATTTCGACCTGTTCCTGCTGGCCGGGCGCTATACGCTCTTGGAGCAGGAGAGCCTGGGCTTCATGAATGCGGCGGCGGCGCGCGGGGTGGGGGTGGTGATCGGCGGGCCCTACAATGCGGGCGTGCTGGCGACGGGGCCGCGGCCGGGGGCGGTGTGGAACTATGGCCCGGCGCCGGCTTGGGTGCTGGAGAAGGCGGGGCGGCTGGAGGCGGTCTGCGGCCGGCACGGGGTGCGGCTGGTCGATGCGGCCTTCCGCTTTCCGCTGTTCCACCCGGCGGTTGTCAGCGTGATACCGGGTGGGGCGGGGCCGGCCGAGATGGAGTCGAACCTGGCGGCGGCGCGGGCGGTCATCCCGGCCGCGCTGTGGGCGGACCTGCGGCGAGAGGGGTTGCTGCACCCCGAGGCGCCGGTCGATGGAGACCGGGGGTGAAGCAATTGCGCGGCTGCCGCCGCAAGCCCTTTTTGGTTTTGTCCGGCCGTCGTGCGGGGCGGTCGGCGGTGGCGGATGGGGGCATCCTGCCCCCAAACCCCTGGGAGTATTTCGAAAAGAGCAAGGCCGGGCGGTGGGATCAGAGCGGCGGCAGGTCGACGACGCCCTTTTTCAGGATGAAGCAGCCGTAAGGACCGCTGTCGGCGGTGCGGATGATGGCGAAGGCGCGCTTGGCGGCCTCGTAGAAGGCGAAGCGGTCGAGGGCCTGCATCGGGACGGGGCGGCCTTCGGCGTGGTCGGCGACCGCCTGCATCCGGGCGAAGACCGGCATCTGCCGGTCGGGGTCGCCCACCACCTGCATCCGGGTCAGCGGAGAGGCGACAAAGGTGTCGAGCGGCATCAGGCTGAGGATCGCGGCGGCGGCCGTGGGGATGTCGCAGCCCGCCATGTCGATCAGGCGGCCGTAGGTTGTGTCGGCGGCGATGCTGGCGGCGGGGTGGTTGACGTCGCAGATCACCAGGTCGTCGCCGTGGCCCATCAGCATCAGGATGTGGACCACCTCGGCCGACAGCCTTTGGTCGATGCCTTTCAGCATCTACTTCACCGCCCCTGCGGCCATGCCCTTGATGATGAACCGCTCCAGCGCCACGCCGATCACGATCAGCGGCAGGATCGCCGCGAAGCTGAGCGCCGCCATCGACCACCAGGAAATGCCCTGGCTGCCGGTCTGACTGGCGACCATCACCGGCAGGGTATTGGCATGGGTCGAAGTCAGGAGGGCGGCAAAGAAATATTCGTTCCAGGTCAGCACGAGGCTGAGGATGAAGGCCGCCACCATGCCGGGCGCGGCAATCGGCAGGATGATGGTGAAGAACGCCCCCCAGATCCCCAGCCCATCGACCATTGCCGCCTCTTCCAGTTCGGTCGGGATGGTCGAGAACTGGTCCTTCATGATCCAGATGACGATGGGCAGGACCGAGAGCGTGTAGAGCAGGATCAGCCCGACCCGCGTGTCCAGCAGCGCCAGTTCCTTGTAGAGCACAAGGAAGGGCAGGGCGAGGACGACGGGGGGCAGGATCAGCTGGCTGAGGAAGAAGAACGAGATGTCGTCATTCTTCATCCAGGCCCATCTGTAGCTGAACCGGCTGAGGCCATAGGCGGCCAGCGCGCCCAGGATCACCGCCAGGGCCGAGGAAGACAGCGAGATCACCGCGGAATTGGTGAAGCGCTTCAGGAACTCGGCCCGGACGGTGCTGTCGCGGCCCAGCGTGTCGGGCGAAAGGCCGATCGCCTCCCAGCCCTTCCACTTCGGCGCGAAGTCGACCCAGGGGATCATGTTGCCCTTCATCACGTCGGGCGCCATCTTGAAGCTGGTGGTCAGCGTCCAGTAGATCGGAAACAGGCAGATCACGGCCCAGAGGATCAGGACGCCATAGATCGCGATGCGGCTGGTCCACCATCTGGCGCGGTGGCGGAGGTCGGCCTCGCTGTCGTGGAAGACCTGGGTTCGGGCGGGGGCCGTCATGTGCGGGGCCTTGCGTATCTTGCCGACCATTTCATCAGCAGGGTCATGAAGACCACGATCAGCACCAGGTAGATCATCGCCAGCATGGTGCCATAGCCGACGTTCGAGCGTTCGCGGTATTCGCGGAAGATGAAGCTGGTGACGGTGTCGGTGGCGCCGCCCGGCCCGCCCGAGGTGACGTTGATGACGATGTCGGCCAGCTTCAGCTTGAAGATGATCCGGATCAGGATCGCGGTGATGCTGACCGGCAGCATCAGCGGGAATGTCACCTCCCAGAACGACCGCCAGCCGGTGGCACCGTCGACGCGGGCGGCCTCGGTCAGGTCTTTCGGGATCGCCTGCAGGCCGGCCAGCAGCATGATCATCATGAAGGGGATGAAGGTCCAGGCATCCAGCACCATGATGGTGGCCTTGGCCATGAAGGGGGTTTCGAAGAAGGCAGGATTGTCGACGCCAAGCGCGCGCGCCAGCCGGGATATGGGGCCGAAGCGGGCCTCGAGCATCGACTTGCCGATCATCCAGCTGACGGCCACCGGCGACAGCATCAGCGGCAGCAGGAAGGCCACGCGAAAGAACTTGCGGGCCCGGATCTGGCCCGACAAGAGCAGCGCCAGGCCGAAGGCGATGGCATATTCCACAACGATGGCAAGGGTATACCAGACCATGTTGAGCAGCGCGTTCCAGTAGAACGGATCGTTCCACATCTGCACCAGGTTGTCGGTGCCGTTGAACTGGCGGCCGGTGGGGCTGGACAGGTTCCAGTCGGAAAAGGCGATGACCAGGCCGAAAAGCAGCGGAAAGACCGTCAGCGAGACGACGAAGAGCGCGGCCGGCAGCACGAAGAGGGTGCGCTTGCCCGCCTCGCCCCGGGTGATGACCTGCGCCCAGCAGAGCGCGGTGGCCCAGAGGCAATAGGCGTAAAGGGTCGGCCGCCAGGTGGCAAAGCCGAAGTCGGCGCGGCCCAGCGATTGCAGAGCCTGGAACAGGGCGACCAGCCCCAGCAGCGCCGCCGAGCCCCAGACCAGGGCCCGGCCCAGCCGGCGGCGGCCGGGGCCGATCGTGTCAGAGGTGACGACGTGAAGGTGTTCGCCGCTGCTCACCGGCTGCTCCGTTGTCTTTCGGCGCGTGGGGGCGCGGCACCCGGGATTCGAGTTTTCGTCGAAAACTCGGGGGCCGCTTGGGGGGTGGGGGCGCGCGTGTGGCCGGTCCGAACGGCGAGTTTTCGTCGAAAACTCGCAGCCGGTCCGGCCTGGCGCGCCAAGGGTCACATGCCCAGAGACGCCTTGTACAGCGCGATCTGGCTGTCGCGGCCGATCTGGTCGGTGATCTTCTCCCAGGCCGCCGCGATGGCATCCGCGGTTTCCTGCGCGGAGGCGTATTGCCCGGCAAAGCCCTTGGCCAGTTCGTCCTCGGCGACCGAATAGTACTGGAAGATGCCGGGGATGCGCGGTTCGATCGCGGCGTTGGGGTGGTTGTAGCTGTCGGCGTTGGACCCCAGGTAATCCTCGACAAAGGCCCGGTCATAGCCCGCGGCTTCCCACTCGTCATAGTTGAAGTGCGAGTTGCGGTAGGGCTGGAAGCCCGAGGGGTAGGCGGCGGTCCACAAGGACAGGTCCTTGCCGCCCAGGTGCGCTGCCGCCGACCAGGCCGCCTTGCGCTTTTTCTCGTCGGCGGAAACGCGGGAGGTGACATAGACGCCCCAGCCGATATAGGCCATCAGCGGCGCTTCGTTCGGCGTCTCCTCCCAGGCGCCGGCGGCCGAGTTGTAGCGGCGCTCGGACCCGGGGTTGATGCCAAAGCCCACGACGTCGCCCACCACCGAGGTGTCCGAGGTGCGCGCCGACGACCCCACGTCGCCCCACCACATCAGCATCGAGCCGGTGCCGGCCAGGAACTGGCTGAACGCCGTTGTGCCGGGGTCGGCGTTGATCTGGTCGGCCGGATAGGCACCTTGCGTCGCGATCAGGTCCATCACGTCCTGGATCGCCTGCACCCAGCCCGGATTGTTGACGCGCGGCTTCATGGTGTCGGGGTCGAACAGCCAGGCGCGGTCATCGGGGTGCTTGACGTAGGCCGTGGCGCGGTTGGCGATGAAGTACATGCCGAAGCCGCCCCAGCCCTTCAGCGGATCCAGGTAGCCATGCGCCGCCAGGCCGGTCAGCGGGTCGGTCTGGCCGACCAGGGCCTTGGAGACCGCGTTGACCTGCTGCCAGGTCTTCGGCACTTCGGCCCCGCCGATGGCGCCCTCGCCGAAATAGTCCTTGCGGTAGGCGAAGGTGTGGCAGTCGCCGTCGATGGTGATGCGGTATTTCTTGCCGTTCCAGGTGCCGACGGGCGGTTGCAGGTAGCCCACAAGGTCGGTGTCGTCGATCTGCGCGCCGACCCAGTCGGGCATCTCGTCCAGAAGGCCGCGGCCGGCGGTGTCGCCCTCGAACGGGGCGCCCATCTCGATGATGTCGAAGTCCACCGTGCCGGTGGCGATGGATTGCTGCAGGCGCGCGTTGTAATCGGCCTGGGCCAGGTCGATCCAGTTGATCTTGGCGCCGGTATAGCGCTCCCACGGGGCCAGGAAGCCGCGGAAAAGAAGGTTGTGCAGGTTCTGGTTGTTCAGGCCCATGAAGGTCAGCTCGACCCCCGCGAATTCTCCCTCGGCGACGTTGGCCTTGGTGGCGCCCAGGCACAGCTCGCCCACCTCTTGCCAGTGCGCGTCGGTCGGGCTGCCCTGGCCGACGCCCGGGATGGCCAGGATCTGGGCGCGGACGTTGTCCTGCGCGGCGGCCAGCCTGGGTGCCAGGCCCGCGGGCAGCGCGGCCACGGCGCCAAGCGCGGTGGCGCCCTTGAGAAAGCGGCGGCGGCTGAGCCGGCTGGCATAGTCGTAAAGTCCGGGTTTCACGATCAGTCCTCCCAATGACGCCCTTTTGACCCGAAGCTTCGGGCGGGGCTTGTGTTGCGGTCGCGCGACGTGGCGGAAAAGGCTGCGGTGGCAGCACCGGGGGCGGGCGCCTTGGCCCGGACCGGACAGGAACGGGGCCTCCCAACCCCTGCGGCAGCTTGTCCTTGCGGCAACCTTCGCAGCCCTTCCGGGGGGCTGTCAAGATTCTAACATGTTAGTATGTTCAGCGGATGGACAGCCGCTTCGCGCTTGGCTTAGTCTGGCCCTGCTGGCTGGGGGAGTGGGCGGCAGATGGCCGAAGTGACGATCCGCAATCTGGTGAAGTCCTATGGCGGGCTGACCGTCATTCACGGGCTGGATCTGGACATCCCCGATGGCGAGTTCGTCGTGCTGGTCGGCCCGTCGGGCTGCGGCAAGTCCACGCTGTTGCGGATGATCGCGGGGCTTGAGGAGATCTCGGGCGGCGATATCCGCATCGGCGAGCGGCGGGTGAACAACCTGGCGCCCAGCGAGCGTGACATCGCCATGGTGTTCCAGAACTACGCGCTTTACCCGCACAAGACGGTGGCGGCGAACATGGGGTTCGCGCTGAAGATGCGCGGCATGGACAAGGCCGCGATCGCAGAAAAGGTGACGCGCGCGGCCGAGATCCTGGGCCTAACGCCCTATCTTGAGCGCTATCCGCGCGCCTTGTCGGGCGGCCAGCGCCAGCGGGTGGCGATGGGACGCGCCATCGTGCGCGACCCGCAGGTGTTCCTGTTCGACGAGCCCTTGTCGAACCTGGACGCCAAGTTGCGGGTGCAGATGCGGACCGAAATCCGCGAGTTGCACCAGCGGCTGAAGACCACCACGGTCTATGTGACCCACGACCAGATCGAGGCGATGACGATGGCCGACCGCATCGTGGTGATGCAGGGCGGCCGGATCGAGCAGGTCGGCGCGCCGCTGGAACTGTACGACCGGCCGGCGAATACCTTTGTCGCGGGGTTCATCGGGTCGCCGGCGATGAACATGCTGCCGGGCGTGGTGCGGGGCGGGGCGGTGGATGTTGCGGGGATGCGCCTGCCGCTGCCCGCCGGAATGGCGGTGGCCGAGGGGCGCGAGGTGATCTGGGGCATCAGGCCCGAGCATCTGGCCGTCGGTGCCGAGGGCCTGCGCGGCACGGTGGCGGTGGTGGAGCCGACGGGGTCGGAGACACATGTGGTGCTGCGCGCCGAAGGTGTTGAAGTTGTGGCGATGTTCCGCGACCGGGTGGCCTTTCGCCCCGGCGATGCGCTGGTGCTGGCGGCAGAGGCGGGCAAGGTGCACCTGTTCGACAAGGGGTCGGGCGTGCGGCTTTGAGGCCGGCCGCCGGGGGTTTCACACCCCCGGACCCCCGTGGGATACTTGAAGACAGATGAAATCAGGGGTTTGGGAATGCTGAAGGGGATCGACAACCGGCTGAATGCCGAGGTGCTGGCCACCTTGCGGGCGATGGGGCATGGCGACGTGCTGATCGTGGCGGATACGAACTTTCCGTCGGATTCGGTGGCGCGGGCGACGGTGACGGGGCAACTGCTGCGGATGGAGAACCTGACGGCGGCCGAGGCGGTGAACGCGATCCTGTCGGTGCTGCCGCTGGATACCTTTGTGCCGGATTTCGCCGGGCGGATGGAGGTGGTGGGGGCGGCCGCCGAGGTGCCCCCCGTTCAGGCCGAGGTGCAGGCCGAGATCGACCGCGCCGAAGGCCGGCCCCGGCCGATGATCGGGATCGAGCGCTTTGCCTTCTACGACCTGGCGCGGGCGGCCTATGCCGTGATCCAGACCGGCGAGCGGCGGTTCTACGGCTGCTTCATGTTCCGCAAGGGCGTGATCCCTCCGGAGGAGTAAGATGAAACCGATCGTCATTCTGGGAATTTTCGTGGCCGACACGGCCTATCGCGCCGACCGCATGCCGAAGATGGGCGAGACCATCCTGGGGACCAGCTTTGCCCTGGGGCCGGGGGGCAAGGGGTCGAACCAGGCCGTCGCGGCGGCGATGGCGGCGGGGCCTGGGCGGCCGGTGCATTTCATAACCCGGCTGGGGAAGGATGATTTCGCGGCGATTGCGCGCAGCACCTGGGGCCGCGCCGGCGTGGTGGCCGAAGTGACCGAGGACGCCGAAAGCTACACGGGTGCGGCCTTCATCTTTCTCGAGGCGGCGACGGGGAACAATGCCATCATCGTCTCGCCCGGGGCGGCGGCGCGCATATCGGTGGCGGATGTCGAGGCCCGGGCCGGGCTGATCGCGGGGGCCTCGGTCTTTGTCACCCAGCTGGAACAGCCGATCCCGGCGGCAGAGCGGGCGCTGCAGATCGCGCGCGGGGCGGGGGTGCGGACGATCCTGAACCCGGCCCCGGCGGCGGACCTGCCCGACGCGATGCTGGCCTTGTGCGATTTCGCCACACCGAACGAATCCGAAGCCGAGGCGCTGACCGGAATCGCGGTGACCGATGTCGCCAGCGCGGGCCGCGCCGCCGAGGCACTGAGGGCGCGGGGCGTGGGCGCGGTGGTGGTGACGCTGGGCGGCAACGGGGCGCTGTACGTCGACGGCAGCCGAAAGGTGCATGTGCCGGTGATCAGCGCCGGCCCGGTGGTGGAAACCACGGGTGCGGGCGATGCCTTCAACGGCGGCTTTGCGGTGGCACTGGCCGAGGGGCGCGAGGTGATCGAGGCGGTGCGCTTTGGCTGCGCCACCGCCGGCATCTCGGTGACGCGGGCGGGCACCGCGCCCTCGATGCCGGCGCGGGCCGAGATCGAGGCGCTGCTGGCGCGCGGCTGACACGCCGACGCGGTTTCACCGAACTGTCATATGGGCGTTACCTGGCCGTTGCAGAAAGCGGGCAGAAAGGCCGCGCCGCCGCCGGATCACCCGGCCAAGGGGCGGCGCAGGCAGGGCGGGATGATGCAGGAAGCACATATTCGGGCCAGCTTCGACGAGGCGCTGGAGGCGATCCAGGCGCAGCTGATGAAGCTGGGGGGGCTGGTCGAGACGGCGCTTCTGGACGCGGCCGAGGCGCTGGAGCGGCGCGACCGGGCGCTGGCGGAATCGGTGCGGGCGGGCGATGCGGCGATCGACGCGCTGGAAGAGGCGATCCAGACCGGCTGCGCGCGGCTTCTGGCGCTGCAATCGCCGGCGGCGGGCGACCTGCGGCTGGTGCTGTCGATCATGCGGATCGCCGGCGCGCTGGAACGCTCGGGCGACTATGCCAAGAACCTGGCCAAGCGGACGCTGGTGCTGTTGGAGATGCCGCTGGTCGGCAATGCCGGCGGCGCGATCCGGCGGATGGCCAGGGCGGTGGTGGCGATGCTGACCGAGGCGCTGGACGCCCATGTCGCGCGCGACGCGGCCCGCGCGGCCGAGGTGCGGCGGCGCGACGAAGAGGTGGACCAGCTTTACAATGCGCTCTTCCGCGAGTTCCTGACCTACATGATGGAGGACCCGCGCAACATCACCGCCTGCATGCACCTGCATTTCATCGCCAAGAACATCGAACGGGTGGGCGACCACGCCACCGCCATTGCCGAGCAGGTGATCTACCTGGTCTCGGGCGAGGTGCCGGGCGCCGCCCGACCCAAGGTCGATGCGCTTGGCGCCGCCGAGGGGAGGGCGCCCTGATGGCCGAGGGAAGCAAGCCGACGGTCCTTCTGGTCGAGGATGAACCCGCGCAGCGCGAAGTTCTGTCCTACAACCTGGATGCCGAGGGCTTCCGGGTGGTGGCGGCCGACAATGGCGAGGACGCGCTGATGCTGGTCGACGAAGAGGGCCCCGACATCATCATCCTGGACTGGATGATGCCGAAACTGAGCGGGATCGAGGTCTGTAGGCGGCTGAAGATGCGCCCCGAGACGCGCGGCATCCCGATCATCATGCTGTCGGCGCGGGCCGAAGAGGTCGACCGCATCCGCGGCCTCGAGACCGGGGCGGACGATTATGTGATCAAGCCCTATTCGGTGCTGGAACTGATGGCGCGGGCGCGCGCGCAGCTGCGCCGGGTGCGGCCCTCGACCGTGGGGGTGGTGCTGGAGTGGGGCGACATCCGGTTGGACCCCGAGACGCACCGGGTCTACCGCGCCGACAAGGTGCTGAAGCTGGGTCCGACCGAGTTCCGCCTGCTGGCCGCGCTGATCGAAAAGCCGGGCCGGGTCTGGAGCCGCGAGCAACTGCTGGACCGGGTCTGGGGGCGTGACATCTACGTCGACACCCGCACGGTCGACGTGCATGTGGGACGCCTGCGCAAAAGCCTGATGGCGCATGGCGGCGACGATCCGCTGCGCACGGTGCGCGGCGCCGGCTACGCCCTGGGCTGATCGCTTTCCCGGCCCTGCGCCCGTTGGCACGCCCCCGGAGAGCGCCTCCCACCCGCCCACCCCGGCGCTCTCCGGGGGCGGGTTGCGCCTGTGGCCGGCCCCGGGGCGCGCTGCCCCGGACCCCGGAGTATTTGCCAAAGAGCAATGCAGGGGAATGGCGGTTTCAGGCATTGCTCTTTGCCAAATACTCCCGCCGGAGGCAGCGACAGTCGCCCCGGGGCGCGCGGCTGCGGGTCAGATCCGGGGCAGCAGGCGGGCAATGGTCTCGGCCACATGGGCGGCGTGGCTTTCGGAGAACGGCAGCGGCGGGCGGATCTTGAGGATGTGGCCGGTGGGGCCGGTGGCCGAGATCAGGATGCGTTCCTCGCGCAGCAGGTTGACCAGGCGGGCGGCGCGGGCGGCGGCGGGGGCGCCGTCTTGCAGGATTTCGGCGGCAAGGAAGAGGCCTTCGCCCCGGACCTCTCCGATCACCTCGCCTGACAGCGCCGCGAGGCCGTCGAGGAAGATGCGGCCGACGCGGGCGGCGTTGTCCATCAGGCCCTCGTCGCGGATCACGTCAAGGACGGCCGTGGCGGTGGCAGCGGCGACGGCGTTGCCGCCGAAGGTGTTGAAGTAGCGCGCCTGGGTGCCGAATTCGGCGACCACATCGGGGCGCAGGGCAAGGGCCGCCACCGGGTAGCCATTGCCCATCGGCTTGCCCATCGAGACCATGTCGGGCACCAGCCCGTGGCGCTGGAAGCCCCACATCTGCCCGCCGGTGCGGCCAAAGCCCGGCTGCACCTCGTCGGCCAGGAACAGGCCGCCTTCGGCCCGGATCGCGGCCACCGCCGGGGCCAGGAAGCCGGGCGGGTCGAGCCAGAGCCCGTCTGACGAGAACACCGTGTCGACGATCAGCAGGGCGGGCCGGATGCCCTGGTCGCGCATGGTGGCGCAGGCGGCGGTGACGGTGGCGGCGAAGCCCTGCGCGATGCCGCCGGGGTAATTGGCGGGCGACGGCGCCGGGATAGCAAAGACGCCGGGGCCGGGGGCGACGGCGGGGCCGATCGACATGCTCATCGAGGCGGTGGCAAGGGTCACGCCGTGATAGGCGTTGTCGGTGACGATCACGCCGGTGCCGCCGGTCGCCGCGCGGGCGATGCGATAGGCCAGGTCGTTCGCCTCGGACCCGGTGCAGGTGAACATGATGTGGCCGATCTCGGTCGGCATGGTTGCCAGCAGGCGGTCGGCCAGGGTCAGCACGCCCTCGTGCAGATAGCGGGTGTGGCTGGCCAGCGTCGCGGCCTGCGCGGCCATGGCCTGCACCACGCGGGGGTGGCAATGGCCGACGCTGGCCACGTTGTTGTAGCAGTCGAGATAGGCGTTGCCCTGCGCATCATAGAGATGGACG
>JAGPCN010000109.1 GCA_018058035.1 Fuscovulum sp. | reverse complement strand
GGCGCGGCGGGGCGGCGGTTCTCGGCATCATAGTTCCAGCGCCCGCCGGCGGGCTGGCCGCCCTCCATCAGGAACCCGGTCCGCCGCCGCATCTCGCGGTAGAACCACTCCATCCGCAGTTCCTTGCGGCCCTTGGCCCAAAGGGCGAACTCGGCCTCGGAGCACAGGAAGCGGTCGTCAGGGGCCAGATGGACGGTCAGCGGCAGGTCGGCCAGCAGGCGGCGCAGCCGCCAGTCGCCGGGCTGGGTGGCCAGTACCTCCGTGGCCCCGGTTTCCGAGGCGCGGCGGATCAGCTCGCCGCCGATCGACTGGGTGTTGTCGGGATCGTCCAGCCGGGAATAGGCCACCCGCCAGCCCCGCGCCGCCAGGTCTTCGGCATGGTGGCGCATCGCCGACAGGATCAGCGCGATCTTCTGCGGGTGGTGCGGCACATACTCGCCCTCGGCCATCACCTCAGCCATCACCACCACATCGCGCGCCGGGTCCGCCGCCCGCAGGGCCGACAGGCCCGCCGACAGCTGGTCGCCCAGCACCAGCACCAGGCGCGGGCCTACCACGGGATCACCCGGCCGGCGTAGTCGAAGAAGCCGCCGGTCTGCGCCGGGGTGAGGCCCTCGATCACCTGCGCCAGGCGGCCCGCGGCCTCGGCCGGGGGAACCGAGGGCAACCGGCCGCCATATTTCAGCGACAGGGGCGTCGCGACATGGCCGGGATGCAGGCAGGCCACCACGGCCAGCGGATGGCTGCGGGCGACCTCGATCGCCGCGGTGTGGATCAGCTGGTTCAGCGCGGCCTTGGCGGCGCGGTAGGCATACCAGCCGCCCAGGGCATTGTCGCCGATCGAGCCGACCCGCGCCGACAGCGCGACAAAGCGGCTGTCGGTCTGCCGTGGCATCAGCTGTAGGACGTGCTTCAACACCAGCACCGGCCCGGCGGCATTCAGCGCGACCTGCGCGGCCAGCGCCCCGGCGCTCAGCTCGCGCAGCGATTTCTCGGGGCCGCGCCCGTCCAGCTCCAGCGCGCCGGTGGCGACCAGGATACGGTCAAAGGGGGCCTCCAGCGCGCCAAGGACGCGCGCCATGCTGTCCTCGTCGGTCACATCCAGCCCGTCGCCGCGCCGCGACAGGGTCGTGACCGCCGCCCCGCGGGCCGCGTAGTCTGCCGCCAGGGCCGCGCCGATGCCGCCCGACCCGCCGATCACCAGAACCCGCATCCCGCCCCCCGCTGCAAGAGTTGAACGCGCGGCGCGGCGGATCGGATCACCGGAAATCGCGCGATTTCCGGTCCGATTTCTTCGAAGAAATCGGCTAGACCGCCGCCTCGACCGCGCCGACGATCTCGTCCACCACGGCCTCAAGCAGCACGGAATCCTCGCATTCCGCCATCACCCGGATCAGCGGTTCGGTCCCCGACTTGCGGATCAGGATGCGGCCCTTGCCCTTGATCCGCGCCGCGTTCGCCTCGATCACCGCCTTGACGCTGTCCTGCTCCAGGGGCTTGCGCCCTTCGGCAAAGCGCACGTTCTTCAGCATCTGCGGCACGGTCTCGAACTGGCGGACCAGGGCGCTGGCCTTGCGGCCGGTGCGCACCATCTCGGCCAGGAATTGCAGGCCCGCGATCAGCCCGTCACCGGTGGTGGCATAGTCGGTCATCACGATATGGCCCGACTGTTCGCCACCCAGGTTCCAGCCGCCTTTCCGCATCGCCTCGACCACATAGCGGTCGCCCACCGACGTCCGCTCCAGCCGCAGGCCCCGCGCGGTCAGGAACCGCTCCAGCCCCAGGTTCGACATCACGGTCGCCACCAGAGTCCCGCCGCGCAGCCGGTTTTCCTCGGCCCAGCGGGCGGCCAGAAGCGCCATGATCTGGTCGCCGTCGGCCACCATGCCGGTTTCGTCCAGGATCATCACCCGGTCGGCGTCGCCGTCCAGCGCGATGCCGACATGGGCGCCATGCGCCACCACCGCCTCGGCCGCGGTCTCGGTATGGGTGCTGCCACAGCGGTCGTTGATGTTGGTGCCGTTCGGGGCCACGCCCACCGGGATCACCTCGGCGCCCAGTTCCCACAGCACCTCGGGCGCGGCCTTGTAGGCGGCGCCGTTGGCGCAGTCGATCACCACCTTCAGCCCGTCCAGCCGCAGGCCCGGCGGAAAGCTGGTCTTGACGAATTCCTGATAGCGGCCGCGGCCGTCCTCGATGCGCTTGGCGCGGCCGATGTTCTCGGCCTGGGCCAGGCGGATGTCGGCGGCCAGGATCGACTCGATCTCGGCCTCGGCGGCGTCCGACAGCTTGAAGCCGTCGGGGCCGAAGAACTTGATGCCATTGTCCTGGTGCGGGTTGTGGCTGGCCGAGATCATCACCCCCGCATCCGCCCGCATCGAGCGGGTCAGGAAGCCCACCCCCGGCGTCGGCACCGGGCCGACCAGCAGCACATTCATGCCCGTGCTGGTGAACCCCGCCGTCAGCGCGTTTTCCAGCATGTAGCCCGACAGCCGGGTGTCCTTGCCGATCACCACCCGATGCGCGGCGCTGCCGTCGCGGCGGAAAAAGCGGCCCGCCGCCGCGCCAAGGCGCAAGGCGACCTCGGCCGTCATCGGGAACTGGTTTGCCCGACCCCGCACCCCGTCGGTGCCAAAAAGCTTTCGGCTCATTCCCGCCCCCCGTTTACCGCCTGCCACAAGCGCAGCGCCTGCCGCGTCTCGGCCACGTCATGCACCCGTATCATCTGGACACCCTGCGCCACGCCCGCAAGCGCCACCGCAACCGATCCGGGCATCCGCGCCTGCGCCTCGTCCGCCCCGCCGATGGTGCCGATGAACCGCTTGCGGCTGGCCCCCAAAAGGACCAGGCAGCCAAGGCCATGAAACAGCGACAGGCCGCGCAGCAGCGCCAGGTTGTGCTGCACGGTCTTGCCAAAGCCGATGCCGGGATCGACCGCGATCCTTGCGCGCGGAATACCCATCGCCTCGGCCGCGGCCACCCTGTCGGCCAGCCAATCGTAGACATCCAGCAGCACGTCGTCATAGCGCGGGTCGGCCTGCATCGTCTCGGGCGTGCCCTGGTGATGCATCAGCACGACCGGCGCGCCGCGCGCCGCCGCCAGCGGCCCAAGCGCCGCATCATAGGTCAGCGCGGCGACGTCGTTCACGACCTGCGCGCCGGCGTCCAGCGCCGCCGCCGCCACCGCCGCCTTGCGCGTGTCGACCGAGATCGGCAGCGCCAGCCCGCCCGCCCGCAGCGCGGCGATCACCGGGGCGGTGCGGGCGATCTCGTCCTTTATGGCGACAGGGGCCGCGCCCGGCCGCGTGCTTTCGCCGCCGATGTCCAGGATATCGGCCGCCGCCGCCAGCGCGCGCGCCTGCGACAGCGCCGCCTGCGGCGCGTGGAACCGCCCGCCATCGGAGAAGCTGTCAGGCGTCACGTTCAGGATGCCCATGATCCGGGGCGCGTCCATCGCCATCCCGGCGAAATCGGCGCGGGGGGCGGTCAGCGCCGACAGATCGCCCGCCTCAGCCGCCGGCACCACCTGCGGCGGCCGGCCGCGCTCCAGCGCCTGAAGATGGGTGAACCACAGCGCGCCGCCGGCCAAGGCCAGCGCGCCCGGCGGCCGGGCCAGGCCGGATTGCACAAGGGGACGCCAATAGATCATGTGGCCGGGATGGCGCATGCCACCAGACTTGGCAAGGGCAAGGCTTAGGCCCGTTCGACCGGCACGCGGCTTCCTGCCGGCATTGCAACATCGCCGTGAACAAGGAAGGCCGTGGCCGCCATCTGCTCGGCCAGCCACAGCGCCAGCGCCACCGGGTCGGTGGCCTTGGGCCCATCCACCGCGTCCAGCACGATCTTGGACGGCGCCCAGACCACCGAGCGGCCGCGCCGGATCGCCCAGTCAATCTCGGTCCGGCTGGCCACCACCACGCAGCGGGCGTCGCGCGCGGCCAGGGTCCAGGCGTTCTGCTCGATCGCCAGCAGGTCGACCCGGCGTTGCGTCGGCTTGTGGCCGGTCACCGGGCGCGTCAGGTCGGGCAGGCCAACGCAGAAGATGGCCGGGATGCCGCGCGACAGGATGCGGTCGATGCGGGCGCCCAGGTCGGGCGCGGCCAGGGTAGCGTTGTCCAGGTAGACCACCAGCGGATGCACCGCCTCGCCCTCGTCGCGCAGGGGCACTTCTGCGCGGCTGCGCACGATCTCGACCCCCAGGGCATAGGGGCCGACATCCAGTTTCTCGATCCGGATGAAGGCGCGCATCGACTGGGGTTCCGCCAGGATGCGTTCGGCCACCCGTTCGGCCAGCGTCTCCAAGAGGTTCAGCCGTTCCGAAGCCAGCTCATCCGCAATCGCCTCAGTGATCCGGTCATAGGACAGGATGCGGTCGACATCATCGTCCAGCGGCTGCGGCGCGGGCCGCACCTCGACCACCACGTTGAAGCGCAGGCGCTGCTTGTGGCCGCGTTCCTTCTGGAATGCGCCGATGTCGGCCTCGACGACATGATCGCGCAGCGAGATGCGATCGCGCGGATCGGCGCTGGCCGAGGCTTCGGCCCGCTCTTCCGGGTGGGCGAAGGCAAGCTTGGTGTCGGTCGTCATCGCGGCCCCTCCCGGCGCGTCGGGCATCGGCCGCAGTCTGGCCTGCCGCCGCGCCCTGCCCTTGCCTTAACGCGGCAGGCAAGGCAAGCCCGGCGACATTCCGGACCGGCAGGCGCGCCGGCCGGTCAGGCGCCCGGCTGGCGATAGAAGATATGCGCCCCGATCGTCGCGGTGTGGCGGAACTTGCGCGCCCAGCCCGGCTTGACATTGCGGGTGTGGAAATGCGTCGCGCCTTCGGTCAGCTGGCGCGGGGCGCCGTCCAGCATCACCCGGGCGATGCGCATGGCCACCGCGCGGGCGCCGGGGTCGCGCATCTTGTCGGAATGACGGTCGCAGACGTAGGAGAAGGCGCAGGCGCCGCGGCCGCGCTGGTTCACCACGGCACAGACGCTGCGCGGATAAAGCGGGCTGTCGGCGCGGTTCAAGATCACCTCGGCCACCGCGAACTGGCCCTTCAGGGTTTCGCCGCGGGCCTCGAAATAGATCGCCTCGGTCAGGCACTGCCAGTCGCTGCCGCCATCGGGCGCGGGCAGCGACATCAGCCAGGCCATCTCATAGCGCACCGTCGGGTCGAATTCCGGTGTCAGCGTCCTGAGCGGCACCTTGGGCACCTTGGCGACCTTGGGCGCAACCGCGGGAACCGCCTTGGGCGCCACCGCCGCCTTGCCCTTGGCGATCTCGCCCAGGGCGCCGTCGGACAACTGGCTGAGGCCCACCTTTTCAAGCCCCAGCACGCCGCCCAGGTCGGCGACAAGGGCGCCGGCGGGAGCACCTTTGGAACTGGCCGAAACCTCGGCAAGGGCGAAAGTGGCAGTCAGGCCAATGGCCGCAAGGCCGATTGCCGCTTGCTTGACCAAGCGCATCATGATCGGTCGTCCCGGTTGTTACCCCCACACGCAGCCCGGGGGCCACGCGACAAGAGGCCGGGATAGGGGAAATTCCGCGGGCCGGTCCATGCCGTGATGCAGAAAAGCCACGCTTCGGCGGACCAAATCGGCAAGAAACCGCCGAAAATCTTAACGTTTCACATTAGGAAACAATCACAAACACATGATATTGTGTGAGATTAAGACTTGTCCACACGATCTTTCAGGGCCAGATGGGCCGCCGCCAGACGCGCCATAGGCACCCGATAGGGGCTGCACGAGACGTAATCGAACCCGGCGCGGCGGCAGAAGTCGATTGATTCGGGGTTGCCCCCGTGTTCGCCGCAGATCGACAGCGTCAGGTCCTTGCGCGTGATCCTGCCGCGTTCGGCCCCCATCAGCAGCAATTCGCCGACCCCGTCCACGTCCAGGATGTGGAACGGGTCCTCGGGAAAGACGCCCTGCTGGACGTAGGTGTTCATGAAACGGCCCGCGTCGTCGCGGCTAAGGCCGTAGGTCATCTGCGTCAGGTCGTTGGTGCCGAACGACAGGAACGCCGCGTGCTGCGCGATCTCGCCCGAGCGCAGGGCCGCGCGCGGCGTTTCCACCATCACGCCCAGCTTGTAGTCGAAGTTCGCCTTGGCCTTGGTGCGGACCATGGCCGCCACCGCGTCGATGCGGGTCTTGACCAGTTCCACCTCGCGCCGCGCGCTGACCAGCGGGATCATCACCTCGGGCACCACCGGGGCGCCGGCGCGCGCCGATTCCAGCGTGGCCTCGAAGATCGCCTGCGCCTGCATGTCGTAGATTTCCGGCAGGACCACCCCCAGCCGCACGCCGCGCATGCCCAGCATCGGGTTCACCTCGCGCAGCGCCTCGGCGCGGCGGGTCACCTCGCTCAGCGGGCGGTCCAGCGCCTCGGCCAGCGCGCGCAAGCCCTCGCGGTCGCCCGGCAGGAATTCGTGCAGCGGCGGGTCGAACAGCCGGATGCACACCGGAAGCCCTTCCATGATCCCGAAAAGCTGAACGAAATCCGCCCGTTGCATCGGCAGCAGACGCGCCAGCGCGGCCGCCCGGTCGCCTGGGCTGTCGGCGAAGATCATCTCGCGCATCACCACCAGGCGGTCTTCGTCGAAGAACATGTGCTCGGTCCGGCACAGGCCGATGCCCTGCGCCTCGAACCGGCGCGCGGTGGCGGCATCGGCGGGCGTGTCGGCATTCGCACGGATGCCGATGTCTCGGAACTGGTCGGCCCAGCTGAGCAGCAGCTTGAACGAATCGTCCAGCGCCGGCGGCAGCATCTCGGCCACCCCGGCCAGCGCCTCGCCCTTGGATCCGTCCAGCGTGATCACGTCGCCTTCCCGGAAGATGCGCCCGTCGGCCGCCGTCAGCTTGCGGTCCTTGGTGTCCAGCCGCATGTCCGATGCGCCCACCACGCACGGCAGGCCCAACCCGCGCGCGATCACCGCGGCGTGGCTGGTCATGCCGCCGCGTTCGGTCAGCACGGCCGCGGCCGAGTGCATGCCGCGGATGTCCTCGGGCGCGGTTTCGCGGCGCACCAGCACGCAAGGCTCGCCCCGCGCCGCCGATGCCTGCGCCGCGTCCGAGGTGAAGACCAGTTTCCCCGTTGCCGCCCCCGGGCTGGCCGCGATGCCCTTGGCGATCACGTCGCGCGCGCCCCGCGGATCGACCTGGTGGTGCAAGAGTTCCGACAGCGCCCGCGGCTCCACCCGCAACACCGCCTCTTCCTTCGGGATCACCCCGTCCTCGGCCAGCGCCACCGCGATCCGCAAGCCCGCCCGGGCGCCGCGCTGCACCTTGACCGCATCCAGAACCGCCAGACGGCCGTCCTCGATGGTGAATTCGATCTGCATTTCCTCGCGCAGGCGGGCGCGGCAGGTGGCGCCAAAGCCCACCAGTTCGGCGAACAGCGCCGGCGCCGCATCCTCCAGCGAGGGGCCGCGCTTGTCCTTGGTCAGGAACAGCGCCTCTTGCGTCTTCAGCGCGTCGCGGCCCTGGGATTGGCCCAGATAGCGCCCCGTCACCTGCGGCTGGCCGGTGACCGGATCGACGAACTGGATCACGCCGCTGCCGGAAATCCCCTGCCCGATGCCCTGCGCCATCTCTTGCACCACCAGGCCCAGGGCGGCTTCGGGCGGGGCGCCCTTGGCCTGGCGCAGCAGGCGGGCCGAGGTGCCTTCCCAGGCGCGGGCCATCGAACGCAGCACTTCGGCCAGCTGTTTCGCGGGGTCCTGCGGAAAGGGATCGTCGGTCTCGATCTCGTACAGGCGCAGCACCTCGCGCAGGGCGCCTGGGCCGGGCTTGATCTCTTCGAACACATCCGGGTCAAGGCGGTCCACATGGATGGCATAGGCTTGCACGAAACGCACATAAAGCGCATCGGCGGCGGTTTCGCCGTGGGTTTCGGCCAGCCGCGCGTGGCGCTTGGCGTTCAGCCCGATGTTCAGGATCGTCGCCGGCCCGCCCCAGTCGGGGTTTGCCGGAGAGGGGCGCACGGACACCAGCGGCCCGTCGCCGAACCGGTCCAGGATCGCCACCGTGTCGACCTGATGGCCCGCCGCGATGGCGCGCACCGTGGGCGCGGGCAGGGCCACAGACTTCGGCACCGGCAGGTCCAGCCGGACCAGGCGTTGCAGGCATTTCGCGCGCCAGCCGTGCCCCTCCGTCGCGATCTTGGCGGACGGGGTGATCTCGGCATAATCGAGAATCGGGTCGTGTTTCTGCACTGCGGCACCTTTCGCGCGGTGCAGCATACGCCTGCGAATGATTCCCGCAAGCGTGACCTGTCCGTGCCCGGTTTTCGGGCGGTCTCAGCCCTCGATGCGCGTCAGATCGGCAACGCCGGAGCAGACCGCGCGGATGCGGTGCAACAGGTTCAGCCGGTTCCGGCGCACCACCGGGTTGTCGGCGTTGACCTGAACGGCGGTGAAGAAGGCGTCGATGGGGGCACGAAGGGCGGCCATCGCGGCCATGGCGGCGGGGAAATCCTCGGACGCCATCGCCGGGGCGATGGTGGCCTCGGCGCGGTCGAGCGCCGCAAAAAGCGCGGTTTCCTCGGGCCCTTCGGCAAACTTCGGATCGGCGCCAAAGGAGTATTCGACGCCATCCTTGGCCTCGGCCTGGCTCAGGATGTTGTTCGCCCGCTTGAACCCCTGGATCAGGTTCGCCCCATCCTCGGTCTTCAGCGTGTCCGACAGGGCGGTGGCGCGCTTGACCAGCAGGGTCAGATCGTCATTGCCGGGCATGGCGAGGCAGGCGTCGATGATGTCATGCCGGATGCCCTGGTCTTTCAGGAAGACTTTCAGGCGGTCGTGGAAGAAGGAGAGGAGTTTCTCTGATTTCTTTCGAGCATCCTCCTCATTGAAATAGACCGCGTTCTCGTAACCTTGTCGTACCAACTCGCCCGACTTCTCTGTTTGAAAGAACCTCCAATCAAAAGTGTCGCCATCTGGGTCAATGTGTGCGGACCATTCGCCGATGAATGGCCTAGAAGTAAGTTGCAAGACAACGGTCGCGCCCAGCCGAATTTGCCGGTCGATAAGAGTCCTTATTATCCCGAGCGCGGCACGACGGGTCGCAAACGGGTCTTTGGAACCCGTTGGTAACTCATCTATCGCCCAAAACGAGAACAGAAGCTCGAATCGGTCGGCTAGCGCTACGACGACCGAAACCGGGTCGTTGGGGACGGTGTCGCCTTCGCCCTTAGGGCGCCAGTGGTCACGCGCCGCATCAGCGACGGCGGGTTTCTCGCTGGCCTCCAGCGCGTAATACCGCCCCATCACGCCCTGCAATTCGGGGAACTCGCCGACCATCGCTGACCGAAGGTCCAGCTTGGCGATCCGCGCGGCACGTTCGGCGTCATTGGCGTCCGCCCCCACCAGCGGCGCGATCTCGCGCGCCAAGGCGGCAACGCGGTCGATCCGGTCGGCCTGAGACCCCAGCTTGTTGTGGAAGGTGACGGCCTTCAGCCCCTCGGCCCACTCCTGCATCCCGGCCTTCGCCACGCGCAGATCGTTTTCCCAGAAGAACCGGGCATCGCTCAACCGTGCGGCCAGCACCTTCTGGTTGCCCTTGAGGATCGTGGCGCCATCGTCCGGGGTTTCGATGTTGGCGACCGTGACGAAGCCCTCGATCCTGCCCGTCTTGGGGTTCCGCACCGAAAAGAACTTCTGGTGTTCGCGCATCGAGGTTTGCAGCACCTCGGCCGGCAGGCCCAGGAATTCCGGCGCGATGCGGCCCATCAGCGGCACCGGCCATTCGACCAGCCCCGCCACTTCGGCCAGCAAGCCGCGATCCTCGACCACCTCGAGGCCTTGGGCAAAGGCCAGGGTCTGCGCGCCCGACCAGATCGCCGCCTCGCGTTCGGCCGCGTCCAGCATCACGCGGGCTTTCCGCAGCTTGGCGGCATAGTCGTCGAACCCCGAGACGGTGAACCGCCCGATGCCCATGAAGCGGTGGCCCTCGGTGGTGTTGTCGGCGGTGATCCCCTCGACCTCCATCGGCACGACATGGGCGCCGGCCTCATCCGTCAGCAGGCAGAGGATGGAGTGCAGGGGCCGCACCCACCGCAACGACCCCGCCCCCCAGCGCATCGACTTCGGCCAGGGGAAATTGCGGATCGCGGCTTCCAGCACCTCGGCCACAATCTCGGGCGCGCCGCGGCCCGGGCGTTCGATGACCGCAAACCAGACCTCGCCCTTCTTGTCGGCGCGCTTTTCCAGCTGATCGACGCTCAGCCCGGTCGAGCGCAGGAACCCCTCCAGCGCCGCCGCGGGCGCGCTGACGTTCGGCCCCTTGCGTTCCTCGCGCACGGGGCGCGATTGTGCCGTCAGCCCCTCGACCGCCAGCACCAGACGGCGGGGCGTGGAGAACGCCCCGGCGCTGGCATAGGTCAGCCCGGCCTCGACCAGCCCGTCGGCGACCAGCTTTTTCAGCGCCTCGCGCGCCATGCCTTGCATCCGCGCCGGGATTTCCTCGGAGAAGAGTTCGATCAGCAGGTCGGGCATCAGTTCTTCCCTTTTGGCCCGGGCGGGCAGTCGGCGGGCAGGTCGCGCTGGTCGTACCAGGCCTTGCCGCAGGTGTTGATCTGGTGCCAGGCAAAGGCCCGGCCATCGGGAAAGACGGCCACGACCCGGTCCATGCCATAGTCGGGCAGCGGTTCCGACAGGAAGGCCAGCGCCTCGCCCCGTTCCAAGGCCTCGCCCACGGCCTGGGCATCGTAGCAGTCGAACCACGAGGGGCCGATGGTCGGCTCGGGCGTGTCGTACAAGCGGTAGGTCTCGGACAGCATCGCCTGGCTGAGCGGCGTGGTGAAGCAGGCGCGGAAGCGCAGCGGGCTGCTGTCGGAATCGATGCCGGTGACGTTTTCGGCCAGGATCGCCTCGGGCACGTCGCCCGCGACCGGCATCAGCCGGATCTCGTTGCCCGGCTCGAACGCGACCTCTTCGTAAAAGGCATAGACCTGCAACCAATACATGACGATGCCGGCCAGGATGGCAGTTCCCACGATCACCCCCGCTGCGATACGGCCATTCACGCGACCACCTCGGCGTCGCGGCCCGCCTCGGTCTGGCGGAAGGCATCGGCGCATTTCTTGGCCAGCGCGCGGACGCGGCCGATATAGGCCTGGCGTTCGGTGACGGAAATCACCCCCCGCGCGTCCAAGAGGTTGAAGAGGTGGCTGGCCTTGATCGTCTGGTCATAAGCCGGGTGCGCCATGATGATCCGCTTGCCCGATTTCGGGTCGTCGGCGTCAAAGGCCAAGAGGCGTTCGCATTCCTTCTCGGCGTCCTCGAAGTGGCGAAACAGCATTTCGGTCGTGGCACCATCAAAGTTGTGGCGGCTGTATTCTTCCTCGGTCTGGCGGAAGATGTCGCCGTATTTCAACGGGATCGGGCTGGCGGGATCGTTGAACGGCATCTCCATCACATGGTCGATGCCCATCACATACATCGCCAGCCGTTCCAGCCCATAGGTCAGTTCTCCCGACACGGGGCGGCAGTCGTGCCCGCCGACCTGCTGGAAATAGGTGAACTGGCTGACCTCCATGCCGTCGCACCAGACCTCCCATCCCAGGCCCCAGGCGCCTAGCGTGGGGCTTTCCCAGTCATCCTCGACAAAGCGGATGTCGTGCAGGCCCAGGTCGATGCCGATCGCCTCCAGCGACCCCAGATAAAGGGCCTGCAGGTCGGGCGGGCTGGGTTTGATGATGACCTGGTACTGGTAATAGTGCTGCAACCGGTTGGGGTTTTCGCCATAGCGCCCGTCGGTCGGGCGGCGCGAGGGCTGCACATAGGCCGCCGCCCAGGGCCTGGTCCCCAAGCTGCGCAGCGTGGTCGCCGGGTGGAAGGTGCCGGCCCCCACCTCCATGTCATAGGGTTGCAGCACGGCGCAGCCCTTGGCGGCCCAATAAGACTGCAGCCGCAGGATGATGTCCTGGAAACTGCGCGGCACGGTGGTGGTGTCGGCCATCTTGGCTGCCCTTCGAACTGACGCGCGCCTTCCCTACCCTTGCGCCCGGATGCGGTCAATTCCCCGAAACCCGGGGGCCTTTTGCCTTGCCAGCGCAAGGCCCATGGCTAATGTGGCGCGCCAGGGACGTGGACAGGGATCGGGCCGGGACGTCGCCACAGCAGGTGGCGCCGGCCAAAAGGGAACAGTGACCGTATGACTATCGTGCAAAGCGCCGTTTCGCGTGGGGTTCTTGTCGTGGCGCTGGCACTGGCCTGGCTGGCCGGGGCCCCCGCCGCCCGCGCGCAAGACCAGGTCTGGCTGCAGATCGAGGCGCAGCCCTCGCTGGAAAAGGCCACCGAGCGCGCCCGCGCCTATTCGACGGTATTCCCCGAAACCACCGGCTTCCGGCTGCGCTCGGGCTGGTATGCCATCGTGCTGGGGCCCTACGGCGTGGCCGAGGGCGCGGCGCAACTGGCCGGGCTGAAGCGGGAGAACCTGATCCCCGGCGACAGCTTCGTCGATGACGGCCGCAGCTACGGCGACCGCTTCTGGCCGGTCGAAGGCGGTGCCGC
>JAGPCN010000337.1 GCA_018058035.1 Fuscovulum sp. | reverse complement strand
GGCCTGCGCCAGCCATCAGGGGGCCGCGCTGCATGTCGGCATGGCCGGGCGCTGGCTGGCGGACCTGGGGTTGGGCGAGACGGCCTTGCGCTGCGGGTCGCATGAGCCGCTGGACCACGACGAACGCGACCGGCTGATCCGCGCGCACGAGGCGCCCTGCCAGCTGCACAACAACTGCTCGGGCAAGCATTCCGGTTTCCTGACCGTGGTGCAGCACCTGAAGGCGGGGCCGGAATATGTCGAGATCGACCACCCGTTGCAGCTGGCGATCCGGGCCGCGACCGAAGAGGTGACGGGCGAGACGGTGGCGGGCTGGGGCGTCGACGGTTGCTCGGCCCCGAATTTCGCGATGAGCCTGGGCGGACTGGCCCGCGGGATGGCGAAATTCGCGGCGGCGCGGGAGGACCAGGGGGCGCGGCAAAGCGCGATGGCGCGGCTGGCGCGGGCGATGGCGGCCCATCCCGAACTGGTGGCCGGCGAGGGCCGCGCCTGCACCGAGCTGATGCGGGCAATGGGGGGTCGCGTCGCGATCAAGACCGGGGCCGAGGGGGTCTTTGTGGCGATCCTGCCGGAGAAGGGGCTTGGCATCGCGCTGAAGACGGTCGACGGCAATTCCCGCGCGGCCGAGGCGGGGATCGCCCATCTGCTGGTGCGGGCGGGCGTGCTGGAGGCGGGGCATCCGGCCACCGTGAAGCGGCTGGCCCCGGTGCAGCGCAACTGGCGCGGGATCGAGACCGGGCTGATCCGCGTGGCGCCCGGTTTCGCCTGACCGGTCGGCGACACGGCGGGCTTGATTTGCCGCGGCCTTTGCCGCAGGCTTGCCGCATGAACATGGAAGCGCCCGTTCCCTTTCCGCTGGGAGAGCGCCTGAACGATCAGGTGTGTTTCGACCGGCGGGAGCTTTCGGTGATCCTGCGGCT
Organism: Fuscovulum sp.; assembly: GCA_018058035.1. Lineage (GTDB taxonomy): Bacteria > Pseudomonadota > Alphaproteobacteria > Rhodobacterales > Rhodobacteraceae > Pseudogemmobacter. Next base: position 2,667 of record JAGPCN010000337.1, on the reverse strand, counting down.
GTACGGCCAGATGGTCGCGGCCGGCGAATGGCGCGATTACGGGATCTCGCACGGGCGCGAGGCGGCAGTGTTCGCCGTGTTCCGTCGCACTGCCGAGGTGCCGCTTTACCGTATCGAGAAGCGGCCGAAGCTGCGGGCGCGGCAGGGTCTTTATGCCGTCGTCGGGGCCGAGGGGCAGGTGCTGCGGCGCGGCCATGACCTGGGCGCGGTGCTGAAGGTGCTGGAGAAGCGGTTGATCCGGTCGGTGGACTGACCTGTCGGAGCGGGGGCCAGCCCCCGCACCCCCGGAGTATTTCGAAAAGAGCAAGTCAGGGGCGGCGGCTTAGGGGCGGCGGCGCGCGACGGGCGGGCCTTCGCCCTGTCCTTCGATCCGGGCGATGGCCTCTGCCAGCCCTTCGTGGGCGACCGACATGGTGGCGCCGTTGGCGTGGAGAATGCGGTCGGGCGCGGTCAGGATCGCGACATGTCCCTTCCAGAAGATCAGGTCGCCACGTTTCAGCGGGCTGTCCGCGGGTATTTCGGTGCCGACGGCCTGCTGCTGGTCGCTGTCGCCGGGGCAAGGAATTCCGGCGGCCAGCAGGGCGGCCTGGGCCAGACCGGAGCAGTCGATTCCTGCCACCGTGTTGCCGCCCCAGAGATAGGGAGCATGCAGGAACATCTCGGCCACCGCGGCGGGGTCGGGGCTGTGGCTGCCCAGGGGGGCAAGGTGGCTGGCGGGGATGAAGCCGGCCGGCGTTTCGGCCCATTTGCCGGTGGTGCCGGTGACCGTGACGCGGGCGCCCATGTAGAGGGGCATGATCTGCGGCGCCTGCGCCTTTGGGCCGGAGTAGAGGTGGGTCGCGGGGGTGGCGACGCGGTGGGTGGGCGTGAAGGCGGGGCCGAGGGCGGCTTCGACGATCCAGCCGCAGAAGCCGTCTTTTGCGGCCTGCACGAAGGCGTGTCCCTGGTCGCGGTCGATCACCGTCACCGCCTCGCCGTGCAGCAGCTGGCGGTCGCGGGGGCCGTTCGGGCGGATCAGGAGGTCGGTCACGGCGGGAGCGATGCTGGCGGCTTCGCCTTCGGTCAGGGGTGCATCCACCTGTCCGCGCAGCGAGACATGGGCGATGCGGCCGGAAAAGGGGGTGGAGCGGCGGTCCATCCCCTAGAGGCCCAGCATCTGCGGCAGCGCCCCTAGGATCGCCCGCGCACCCTGGCCCGCGCCGCCCTTGGGGCGGGCGGGGGCATCGGCGGGCGTATGGCCGTAGATGTCGAAGTGCATGTAGCGCGGATGGTCGGCAAAGCGGCGCAGGAACAGCGCGGCGGTGATCGAGCCGGCAAAGCCGTAGCCCGGAGCGTTGTCGAGATCGGCGATGCCGGGTTCGATGACGCTTTCGTAAGGATCGTGGAACGGCAGCCGCCAGACCGGATCGAAGCCCGCCGTCGCGCCCGCCTCAAGCGCCTGGGCCATGGTTTCGTCGTCGGTGTAGTAGGGCGCCAGGTCGGGGCCGACCGCCACCCGCGCCGCCCCGGTCAGCGTGGCCATCGAGATCAGCGCATCGCAGCCGTCCTCGGCCGCCAGCGCCAGGGCGTCGGCCAACACCAGACGGCCCTCGGCGTCGGTGTCGTTGACCTCGACCGTCAGGCCCTTGCGGCTGGTCAGGATGTCCTTGGGTTTCTGGGCATTGCCGGAGATGACATTTTCCACCGCCGGGATCAGCACCCGCAGCCGCAACGGCAGGTTCAGCGCCATGATCATGTGGGCCAGGCCCAGCACGGTGGCGGCGCCGCCCATGTCCTTCTTCATCAGGCTCATGCCGGTCGAGGGCTTGATGTTCAGCCCGCCGGTGTCGAAGCAGACGCCCTTGCCGACCAATGTCAGCCGGGGGCCGGTGGTGCCCCAGGCCAGGTCGATCAGGCGCGGCGCGCGCGGGCTGGCGCGGCCGACCGCGTGGATCATCGGGAAGTCCTGCGCCAGCAGATCGTCGCCCAGGGTGACGGCGACGGTGGCCCCATGCGCGACCGCCAGGTCGCGGGCGGCCTGTTCCAGCTCGGCCGGACCCATGTCCTGCGCGGGCGTGTTGATCAGGTCGCGGGTCAGGAACTCGCCCGCGGCCATGGCGGCCAGGCGGGCGGCATCGACGCCGGCAGGCGCCTTGATGCGGGCCTGGGGCTTTTCGGGCAGGCCGGGGCGGTAGCGGTCAAAGCGGTACTGGACCAGCAGGGCGGCCAGGGCGGCCTCATCGGCCTGCGCCTCGGTCAGGGGGCCGTCCAGGTGCCAGTTGCCTGCGGGCAGGCCGGCAAAGGCCTTGGCCAGGCCGAAACGGCTGCGGCGGCGGGCCTTGTCGGTGCCCAGGCCCGCAACCGCCCCCGCGACGCCGCCCGGTCCGGGCAGCAGACGCAGGTCGCCCAGTGTGGCCTCGAAGCCGCTGGCGCGCAGCCAGGCGGCCTGCGGGCAGGCGGCCAGAAAGGCCTCAAGCCCCTCAGGCGCCACGATGTGCAGCGGCAGCGAGGGGGCAGCGGTGTCGGCGAAGGTCGGGGGCATGGGCATCGGGTCCGGCAGGTCAGGGATGCCGCGACCCTAGCGCAGCGCCCGACAGCCGCAAGCCCCGATGGCCCGCGCTAGCCCGACAGGTCGGCAAAACCCTTGTCGCTGGACAGCGAGCGTTCGGCGATGCGCAACAGCCGCGC
>JAGPCN010000108.1 GCA_018058035.1 Fuscovulum sp. | reverse complement strand
TACACAGACTGCGTCGAGGTCTGCCCGGTCGACTGCTTCTACGAGGGCGAGAACATGCTCGTCATCCATCCCGACGAATGCATCGACTGCGGCGTCTGCGAACCCGAATGCCCCGCCGACGCGATCCGCCCCGACACCGAGCCTGACATGGAGGAATGGGTTTCCTTCAACCGGAAATACGCCGCGATGTGGCCCGTCATCACTACCAAGAAGGACCCGTTGCCGGGATATGAGGACCGCGACGGCGAAAAGGGCAAGCGCGAGAAGTACTTCTCCGAGACCCCCGGCTCCGGCGACTGACCCCGGGCTACTGCGGCTGCCGAATCGGTGAATGTGTTCACGATTCGCAAACGCCGCGTCTCCGAATCGCGAGCCGGGCCGATTTCCCTTGCAAATCAGGGCTTCGCTGCATCTGCGACATGATGCGTCGCAGTTGGAATCAGCCCTTTTTTGTGTTATGTTCCTTTCACAAACACGCATGGAAGCCTGATCCCTGCCTCAGTGCTGCTCGCCTGGGACAGTTATTTTTGTGACATATCGGCCGGCCTGCCGAAGGTTTCGCCTTCGGCCCGTCGGCAGTCGTCACGGAAAGCAGGCCCGACCGAGGAAAGTCTGAATGACCAAATCGAAGAAGCCCGAGTTCCGCCCCAACGAATTCGTCGTCTACCCCGCCCATGGCGTCGGCAAGATCCTCTCGATCGAAGAGCAGGAGATCGCCGGCTTCAAGCTGGAACTGTTCGTCATCCACTTCGAAAAGGACAAGATGACGCTGCGGGTGCCGACGCACAAGGCGGTGGACGTGGGCATGCGCGCCCTCTCCGCCCCCGACGTGGTGACCAAGGCGCTCGACACGCTGAAGGGCAAGGCCCGGGTCAAGCGCGCCATGTGGTCGCGCCGCGCGCAGGAATACGAACAGAAGATCAACTCGGGCGACCTGATGGCCATCGCCGAGGTCGTGCGCGACCTGCACCGCACCGACGACCAGCGCGAGCAAAGCTATTCCGAGCGCCAGCTTTACGAAGCGGCCCTCGAGCGGCTGACCCGCGAGGTTGCCGCCGTCGCCGGGCTGGAGCCGCCGGCCGCCGCCAAGAAGGTGGACGACGTGCTGCTGACCCGCGCCGCCTGATCCATCACATCAGGTCAAGACCCCATGCCGCGGCGGTCCCCAGGGGCCGCCGCTTCGCATTCGGGGCTTGAATTTTCGACGAAAATTCACGCCCTGCCGCCAAAGAACCGCTCCGCCGGCAGGTATCCGGCCAGCCGGCCCGCCGCGCACCACTCGGCCTCAAGCCCGTGGTCGCCGACCAGCAACACCGCGTCCGGCGGCAGCCCATCGAGGGCGGCCCGCAGCGCGGTCCGCGTCTCGGCCCACCCTGCAAGTGCGGGGGGCGCGGGCCAGCAGGCGTGCAGCACAGGGTTGGCCGCCGCCATTGCGCCGGCGGTCAGCGGCGCCACCGCCAGCCCGCGCAACCCGGCCTCGACCCTCGCCAGCCTGGCCGCCCTTGCGGCCTCCATCCCTGGCCGCGGCAGGCTTGCCCGCAGGGCATTCGAGGAAAACAGGAAGGCGATCAGGTCCCGCCCCGTCGTCGCCCGCACTCCGGCATAAGTGCGATAGTCCAGCCCCAGGGCCGCCGCCCGCCGCACCCGTGTCCGAACCACCTCGACCGGCAGGACCGGCAGCAGCGCGGCACGGGCCGCCTGCCAGCAATGCCGGCGCCAGCTCGCGCCCGGCTCCATCGTCGGCCCGCCGTTATGCCCTAGCCGCACCATGCCGCCTTTCATCTGTCCTCAGATATCCCACGGGAGGTCCGGAGGGTGTGAAACCCTCCGGGGCCGGCCACAGGCGCCCCGCTCAATCCCATTCGCGCAACCGCGCCACATAGCGCGCCATCGTGTCCACCTCGAGGTTCACGGCATCGCCCACCGCGACCTCGCCCCAGGTGGTCACGGCCCGGGTGTGGGGGATGAAGTTGATCCCGAAGTCGCAGCCCGCGACCTCGTTCACCGTCAGCGAGGTGCCGTTCAGCGCAACCGAGCCTTTGGGCGCGATGAACCGGGCCAGGTCTTCGGGCGCACGGAACGTCACCCGCTGCGAATCGCCCTCGGGGTGCTGCGCCACCACCCGCGCCACGCCGTCGACATGGCCCGAGACGATGTGCCCGCCCAACTCGTCCCCCACCTTCAGCGCGCGTTCCAGGTTCAGCCGCTTGCCGGCCCGCCAGCCGGACAGGTTGGTCTTCGACACGGTTTCCGCGCTGATCTGCACGTCGAACCAGTCGGTGCCCTTGTCGATCACGGTCAGGCAGACCCCCTCGCAGGCGATGCTTGCGCCGATGTCCACCGTGCCCATGTCATAGCCGCAGCCGATGCGCGCCCGCAGATCACCCTCTTGCCGCAGATCCAGCACCCGGCCCACATCCGTCACGATCCCGGTGAACATCGCATTCCTCCCTGCATCCACCCCGACCTAACCCCGCCCCGAAGGCCGACGCAAGCCCGCCCCTTGCCCAAAATTCGCCGCCCTTTGCCGCCAGAGTTAACGGCGCGACAAGGTTCCCCCTTCACTCTGGCCGCGGCCCGGGCATAAGGGGCCATGGGCAGGTGACATGCGGCTTTCGGGTCAGGGCAGGATATTCCTCTTTCTCCAGGGTCCGCATGGGCCGTGGTTTCACCGCCTGTCGCGCATGCTGCGCAAGTCGGGCGCCACCTGCTGGCGCGTCGGCTTCAACCGGGGCGACCGTGCCTTCTGGCACGATGCCGCCAGCTACATCCCCTACCGCGACCGCCCCGAGGATTGGCCCGCCACCATCGCCGCCCTCTTGGCCGAGAAATCCGTCACCGACCTGGTGCTTTACGGCGATACAAGGCCGATCCACGCCCAGGCGGTTCAGGCCGCCCGAGCCGCCGGCATCACCGTGCATGTGTTCGAGGAAGGCTACCTGCGCCCCTATTGGGTCACCTATGAACGCGGCGGCGCCAACGGCCATTCCCGCCTGATGGACCTCGGCCTCGACGACATGCGCGCGGCCCTCGCCAAGGTCGACATGGACCTGCCCGACGCCCCCGCCCGCTGGGGCGACATGCGCCAGCATGTGGTCTGGGGCGCGATCTATCACTGGTTCGTGCTGACCGGCTTCTGGGATTATCGCAGCTTCCGCCCCCACCGCAGCCTCACCGTGGGCCAGGAATTCCTGCTGTACCTGCGCCGGCTGGCGCTGATGCCGGTTCACGCGCTGGAACGCCGCATCGCCACCTTGCGCATCCGCCACGGTGACTTTCCCTATCATCTGGTGATCCTGCAACTGGAACATGACGCCAGTTTCCGCGACCATTCGCCGTTCTCGTCGATGACCGAGTTCCTGGCCCTGGTGACCGAAGGCTTTGCCAGGGGCGCCGCTGCGCACCACCACCTTGTGTTCAAGGCCCACCCGCTGGAAGACGGCCGCGTCGCGCTGAAGCGGGAAATCCTGCGCCTCGCGCGCGCCCACGGCATCGCCGACCGCGTCCATTTCGTCCGCGGCGGCAAGCTGGCCGCGCTGTTGAACCAGGCCCGCAGCGCCGTGACGGTGAATTCCACCGCCGGCCAGCAGGTTCTGTGGCGCTCTCTGCCGCTCAAGGCCTTTGGCCGGGCGGTCTATTCCAAGCCGGAATTCGTGTCGTCCCAACCGATCGAGCGGTTTTTCGCCCAGCCGACCCGCCCCGATACCCGCGCCTACCGCGACTTTCGCCACTACCTCCTGGAAACCAGCCAGGTGCCCGGCGGCTTCTACTCCTCGCGGGGGCGGCGCGAATTGCTACGACAGGTTGTGGACATGATGCTTGCGGAGCAGGATCCCTACGACGCGCTGGAATCCGGCAACGCGGCACCGCGGCAACAGTTGCGCGTGGTGAACTGACGGCCCCGAAAGCCCGCGCTTTCATTTTCCCTGCGGATTCCCTAAGGTTGCAGGCAAAACTTGAGGCAAATCCGAAAAGGAGCCCGAGCAGTGACCATCAATCTGACCCGCAGGGCCGCGGCCCTCGGCGCGCTTGCGTCCATCTTGACGGCCGCAGGCTGCGGCCTGCCGCGCCCCGGACCGAACAAGAAGGAAATCTTCGCCGGTTCGGTGCTGAACGGCGGCGATGCCTTCATCGTCACGGTGAACCCGCGCGTGACGCGCGCGACCGCCGTGCTGCCCTCGTTCGGGTTCTCCTCCGACTTCCGCAACGCGGGGCTGGTCGGATCGGACACCCTGGCGCCCGGCGACACGCTGGGCATCACCATCTTCGAGAACGTCAAGGACGACCCGCTTCTGGGCAACACCGGCCAGCGCGTCAGCGCCCTGACCGAGGTCCAGGTCGACGGACAGGGCTATATCTTCATCCCCTACGCCGGCCGCATAAAGGCCGCGGGCCAGACCCCCGACGGCCTGCGCCAGGCGATCACCCGCAAGCTGGACGAACAGACGCCCGACCCGCAGATCACCGTGACCCGGCTGGCCGGCGACGGCTCGTCGATCACCATCTCGGGGTCGGTCGCGGCGCCCGGCGTCTATCCGATCGAACGGTCGACCCGCACGCTGGCCTCGATGCTGGCCAAGGCGGGCGGGGTTTCCATCGCGCCTGCCGTCGCCATCGTCCGCGTCACCCGGGGCCGCCACACCGGCAAGGTCTGGCTGCAGGACCTCTGGGCCAGCCCGGCGCTGGACATCGCGCTGCGCCCCGGCGACCAGATCGTGATCGAGGAGGACCAGCGCCGCTTTACCGCGCTTGGCGCCACCGGCGGCCAGGCTCTGGTGCCCTTCGAATCCGAAACCCTGTCGGCGATCGAGGCCATCGCCACCGTGGGCGGGTTGCAGACCGCCGCGGCCGACCCGACCGGCGTCTTCGTGTTCCGCAACGAACCGGCCGAGATCGCCAACATCGTGCTGGGCCGCAACGACCTGCAGGGCGACCAGCGCATGGTCTATGTGCTGGACCTGACACAGCCGAACGGCATGTTCGAGGCCCGCGATTTCCTGGTCCGCGACGGCGACACCGTCTATGTGACCGAGGCGCCCTATGTGCAGTGGAGCAAGACCCTCTCGGCCCTGACCGGCGCCACCGGCGCGGCGGCGAACCTGACCTCGACCGCCGACAGCCTCGGTTCCGGCAGCGGCGGCTGAGGCCGTCTTGGCCGTCGAACGCGATCCCAAACCCCAAGCCGCCGTGGTCATTCCGCGGCGGCTTTTCCATCAGAACCTGTCGTTCCTGCGCGACCGTCGGCTGCGCCGGATCCTGACGCTGATGGGGCACGATCTGCGGCCCGGCCTGCCCGGCCCCGGCGACGGCGTTGCCGTCTGGGGCGCCAGCCCCACCGCCTGGCGGGGCGAGCGGCTCGCCGCGCGGCGCGGCGTGCCGCTGGTGCGGATCGAAGACGCCTTCCTGCGCTCGATCCGCCCCGGTAGGATGGGCGATGCGCCCATCGGCCTGCTGGTCGACCCGCGCGGAGTGCATTTCGACCCCGCCGTGCCGTCGGCGCTGGAGCATCTCCTTCAGACCGACCCCTTGGACAATTCAAACCTTCTGACCCGGGCGAAGGAGGGATATGAACGTATCCGCCACCTTGATCTGTCGAAATACAACATCCACGATCCCACACTGACGCCCCCTGCCCCCGGCTATGTTCTGGTGATCGACCAGACCGCCGGCGATGCCTCGGTCCGCGCCAGCGGTGCCACGCAAGCCACCTTTGACGAGATTCTGGCCGAGGCGCGCGAAGCGCATCCCCGCGCGCCGATCCTGATCAAGACCCACCCCGAAACCGCCAACGGCCTACGCCCCGGCCATTATGGCCCTTCCCATACCACCCCCGGTGTCACGCTCCTCTCCACGCCGCACTCCCCCTGGGCGCTGCTCGACGGCGCCATCGCGGTCTACACCGTTTCCTCGCAGATGGGGTTCGAGGCGATCCTGGCCGGCCACAAGCCGCAGGTCTGGGGCCAGCCCTTCTATGCCGGCTGGGGCCTGACCCACGACCGCACCCCGCCGCCCCGCCGCGGCCGCAGCCTGACCCGCAACCAGCTTTTCGCCGCCGCGATGATCCTGGCGCCGACCTGGTACGACCCTTGCCGCGACCGCCTTTGCCCCTTCGAAGAGGCGCTCGACCAGATAGAGGCCGAGGTCCGCGCCTTTCGCCAGGACCGCGCGGGCCATGTCGCCGCCGGCATGCGAGCCTGGAAACGTCCCCGCCTTCAGTCTGTCTTTGGACAGGTCAAGCCGCTGATCTTCAAGGATAACCCCCAGGGTGCCGCCGCCCTGGCCGCGCGCCGGGGCCGCAGCCTGATCCTTTGGGCCAGCCGCGAACCGGACGGATTTGCCCCCGCCTGCCTGCGCGTCGAGGACGGCTTCCTGCGTTCGCGCGGGCTGGGTGCCGACCTGATCCCGCCGCTGTCGCTGGTCGCCGACGACCTGGGCATCTACTACGACGCCACCCGGCCGTCGCGGCTGGAGTCGCTGCTGCTGGCGCCGCTGCCCCCCGGCGGCCGCGGCCGCGCCGAACGGCTGCTGGAGACGCTGCGGGCCGCGAACCTGACGAAGTACAACCTGGGCGGCTCCGTGCCCGCCCTGCCGGAGGGCCGCCGCATCCTGGTGCCCGGACAGGTCGCCGACGACGCCTCGATCCGCAAGGGCACCGGCGAGATCCGCGACAACCTGTCCCTGCTGAAGGCCGCGTGGGAGGCAAACCCCGACGCCGTCATCCTGTACAAGCCGCATCCCGACGTCGAAGCCGGCCTGCGCCCCGGCGCCATTCCCGAGGCGCAGGCCCTGCGCTATGCCGACGCGATCCTGACCCAGGCCGACATCGCGGCCCTGCTGCCGCAGGTCGACGAGGTCTGGACGCTGACCTCGCTGACCGGCTTCGAGGCGCTGATCCGCGGCACGCGCGTCACCACCTTGGGCGCGCCGTTCTATGCCGGCTGGGGCCTGACCACCGACCTCGGTCCCGTGCCCCGCCGGCGGCTGCGGCGCGACGATGGCAGCCTGCAGCCGCGCCCCGACCTGGCTCACCTGATCCACGCCGCGCTGATCGCCTATCCGCGCTACTGGGACCCGGTCAGCCGCCGGCCCTGCCCGCCCGAAGTGGCGTTGCAGCGCCTGGCCGAGGGCACGATCCCGCGCCCCGGCCCGCTGAACCGGCTGCTGGCCAAATTGCAGGGCCGCTTTGCCAGCCACGCCCGGCTCTGGCGCTGAACCCGCCGCTCTTCGTTCGACTTCGTCTCCTCATCGCGAGACACACCGCGAGGAGTGCACGAAGTGCATCGACGAGCCGCCCCTATCCCCGGGGCGCCAGCCGCCAGAACCGCAACAGCAGGCTGCCCGAGGCAAAGACCAGCCCGACCACCAGCCCCAGCCACAGCCCCACGCCGCCCAGGCCCGCCGGAAAGGCCAGCCCGTAGCTGCAGGGAATGCCGATCCCCCAGTAGCTGACAAAGGCCAGCCAGAACGGCACCTTGGTATCCTGCACTCCGCGCAACAGGCCAAGCGCCATGACCTGCATCGCATCGGCCAACTGGAACAGCGCGGCCAGCGCCAGCAGCGTCATGCCAAAGGCCAGGATCGCCGCGCTTTCCGGCTTGGTCTCGTCCAGGAACAGCCCGATGATCGCCTGCGGAAAGATCAGGAAGACGCCGATCACCACCGCCGCCACCGCGACCGACAGCACCACCGCCACCCCCGCCCCGCGCCTCAGGTCGGCCGCCGCGCCGCGGCCGGCGAACTGCGCCACCCGGATCGTCGCCGCGCTGGACAGCCCGACATGCACCATGAAGGCCAGCGAGGCCGCCTCCATCGCGATGCCATGCGCCGCCAGTTCGACCGTACCGACCCAGCCCATCATCAGCGCGCTGGCCTGGAACAGCCCGCCCTCGGCGACCGAGGTCAGGCCGATCGGCCAGCCCAGCCGCTGCACCTGGGCAAAGGCCGACCAGTCCGGCCGCCAGAACCGCTGGAACAGCCGGAACCGGCGCAGTGCCGGCAACAGCCCGGCATAGGCCACCAGCGCCACCAGCGAGGCCACCTGCACCCCCACGCTGGCCAGCGCCGCCCCGGCGGCGCCCATCTCGGGCGCGCCCCAGTTGCCGAAGATGAAGGCCCAGGCCAGACCGGCGTTCAGCCCCACCGCCGCCAGCGTCACCCACATCACCGCCTGGGTGCGCCCCAGGGCTGCCAGCCAGCTTTGCAGCACCGCGACGCAGAGCGCGGGCACCATGCCCAGGCCGGCGATCCGCAGAAAATCCTCGGCCACCGTCACCACCTCGGGCAGCTGGCCCAGGGCCGACAGGATCGGCCCCGACCACCAGAACAGCGGATAGACCGCCACCCCGAACAGCACCGACAGCCACAGCCCCATCCGCCCGTCGCGGCGAACCTGGGTTTCGTCGCCCTGCGCCAGCGCGCTGGCCACCATCGGCATCACCGCCTTGGCAAAGCCCGCGCCCAGCACCCAGACGATGAAGAAGCTGGACGACCCCAGCACCACCGCGGCCAGTTCGACCACGCCGTACCAGCCCATCATGATGGTGTCGGTCACATGCAGCGCCATCTGCGCCAGATGCGACCCGATCAGCGGCAGGCCCAGGACCAGCGTCGCGCGCGCGTGGGAGGAAGTGGATTGAACAGCGGTCATCCCGACCCTATGCCAAAGGGCCGGAAGGAAGGGCAAGGCCGGAAATCCGCCGCAGTGCAGCGCCAGGAGGCTAGATCGCGCGGACCAGCAACACCAGCGCCACCGCAAGGATGACGGCTCCGACAGCGGTTTCGACCAGCGGCAGAAGGCGGCCGGCCAGGCCCCGGGCCAGCGCCGCGACCGCGCCTTCGCGCGCCCAGACCGACATCATCGCCACCACAACGGTGACCGAGGCGACCCCCAGGCCCATGGCGAAGGCCCCGGCGATGCCCGCGGCCCCGATGCCGATCTGCCAGGTCAGGATCAGCAGGAACAGCGCCCCCGAGCAGGGCCGCAGCGCAATGCCCGCGACCAGCAGCGCCGCGTCGCGCCAACCGGTCAGCCCGGCCGCCTGCTCGGCCGTCGGGGCATGGGCATGGCCACAACCGCAGTCCGGCCCATGCCCATGGTCATGGTCATGGGCATGGTCATGGGCATGGCCGTGATCGTCGCCGCCCCGCGCCTGCCGCCGCATCCCCCGCAGGCCCCGCCAGACCAGCCACAGCCCCAGGGCCGCGATCATCGCATTGCCCAGCACCGGCACCGCGGTCTCGGCCAGGCCCGTCGCAGCATCGCGGGTCAGCCCCAGCACCGCCACCAGCGCATAGACCAGCGCCACCGCAACCCCCGCCTGCGCCAGCGAAGACACCACCGCCAGGGCCGACAGCCGCAGCACGGGCACCCGCCGCGCCACGCCATAGGCGCCGATCAGCGCCTTGCCGTGGCCTGGCCCCAGGGCATGCAGCAGGCCATAGACGAAGCACAGCCCCAAAAGCCCCGCGAATGCGCCCGGAGAGCCAGCGCGCAGCGCCCGCACCGCGCCCGCCAGAGCCTCTTGCGTGGCGCGCTGCGCCGCGGCGGCTTCGGCCGCAAGCCCGGCCAGCCCGCCCGTCGCCCAGATCGTGGCCCAGACCAGCGCCAGAACGGCCGCCACCGGCAGCCCGGCCAGGATCAGCCCGCGCCGCATGTCACGCGCACTTCCTCGGCATAGGCGCGGCCTACCGCCGGGAAATCCTGTTCGACGTCGGCGTCGGCCGAATATTCCGCCAATGCGGCCTTCAGCGCCTCGTCGGCGGCATCCAGGTCGGGGCCCCAGGCCTCGGCCCGGCAGGCGCCGGTGCCCCCGGTCAGCGCCCCGCCGCCGACCACCGTGTAGGCCGTGTAGAACCCCGGGTCGTAGACCTGGACAAACAGCGTTGCCGCGCCGATCGGGACGGGTTCGGGGAACATCCGCAGATGCGTGGTCATGATGCGGCCGTCCGCGTAAGCAGCGGTCCAGTCCTGCGGCGGGCCAAGGATCAGTTCGGCCTCGTCCAGCAGGGCATAGCTGTCGCCCGGATAGCCCGGGATCCATTGCATGTCGAAACCCGACAGCGCCGCCGTCTCTTCGGGCGTCAGCTTGCCGTCCCAATCGGTGTCCAGCCCCTTGTCGGCAATCGTCGACAGGGAAAACAGCTCGTCATAAAGCCAACCGATCCTGACCCCCACCGCACGGTCGCTGTCGTCCAGCACAACCTCGATGGTGGTGTCGATCCACAGGTGCGGATGGGCCAAGAGCGGCCCGCCGCCGAGTGCGGCAAAGGCGCCAGACAGGGCGACGAAAAGGGCAAGGGGGCGCGGGATCATGGCCCCAGCCTAATCCCCGCGCCCCGCCGCGCCAAGCCCCGCCCCGATCAGGCGCGCACGGCCGGATGGGTGGCCGCCTCGAGGATGTGACCCGAGGTGCCCAGAACCTGCGACGCCCGGCCCACGATCAGCGGATCGGGCGCGCCGATCACTGCGTGGTCCTTGTTCGGATAGTCGAAGGTCGACAGGAAATGCCGCATGCAGTTCAGCCGGGCGCGCTTCTTGTCGTTCGACTTGACGATCACCCAGGGCGCATCCGCCGTGTCGGTGTAGAAGAACATCGCTTCCTTGGCCTCGGTATAGTCGTCCCATTTGTCCAGGGACGCCTTGTCGATCGGCGACAGCTTCCACATCTTCAGCGGGTCGGTTTCGCGCGCCAGGAAGCGGGCGCGCTGTTCTTCACGCGTCACGCTGAACCAGTATTTGTAAAGCCGCACCCCCGACCGCACCAGCATCCGCTCGAACTCGGGCGCCTGGCGCATGAACTCCAGGTATTCCGAGGGCGTGCAGAAGCCCATCACCCGTTCGACCCCGGCGCGGTTGTACCAGGAGCGGTCGTAGAACACCATTTCGCCGGCGGTCGGCAGATGCGCGATGTAGCGTTGAAAGAACCACTGGCCCTTTTCCACGTCGCTGGGCTTGGTCAGGGCGCAGACGCGGGCGTAGCGGGGGTTCAGATGCTCCATGAACCGCTTGATGGTGCCGCCCTTGCCGGCGGCGTCGCGGCCTTCCATCAGGATGACGAACTTCTGGCCGGTCTCTTGCGCCCAGATCTGCACCTTGAGCAGTTCGGCCTGAAGACGGGCCTTTTCCTCTTCATAGGGCCTGCGGCCCAGCGGGCGGGCGTAAGGATAGCGGCCGCTTTCAAAGACCTCGCGGATCGCCTCGGATGTCAGCGCCGGAAAGCGGCGCGGGCCAGTCAGCCCTTCGCCGCTGTCTTCGGCTGCAACCGGCGCCGCGGCGAAGGGTTCGGAGGGAAGGGCGGCCGGGGCGGCGGCGGGGGCCGCCACTGCCGGCTGCGTGCGGCGGCGGCGGGTGGTGGTGGCTGCGGCGGTGGTCGCGGTGGCAGCAGTTGCGGCAAGGCCCTCGGGCGCCTGATCGTCCATGCGGTCTCTCCCCTGATGTTTGCACCGCGAATGTTACATCCAGGCCGAAGAGATTGCCTTGATCCGGGTCAAATCCGATCACCGGCGCGCCAGAAACGAGTACGGGGCGGCTGCCTCCCAAGGACAGCCGCCCCGCTCGAGGGGAAGAAAGGGAATTCTGAAACGCGATCTGTCGCCAATACCACCACGACTGCGCGTTGATTACCGCGGCCCCGCAGGTCGGCGCATACCCCAAACACGGTAAACGGGTGAATTTCGACGGCCAGGGTAAGGCATTCCCCACCCCTCGCCAAAGCCGCCTAGCCCGGCACCCGGGCGGCCAGGCTTTCCACCTCGTCCAGCACCAGCGGCCATTCCTTGAAGAACAGCATCTGCCCGGTTTCCGGCAGGAACCGCACCTGCAGGTGCGGGAAATCCGCCATCAGTTCGCGGATCGTCTGCACCGGTGTCTGTGGGTCCTGGTCGCCCTCCAGCAGGATCACCGGCACCCGGCAGGCCCGGACGATCGCCGACCAATCCTTTTCCGAACTGATGCATTCACGGGTAAAGGCCTCGTGCGCGCTCCATTGCCGGGTCAGGCAGACGTCCGATCCGGTCAGCATCGCCTCGCGCACCTCGGGGCGGGCAAAGGTCTCGATATCGGCGGGGCTGCCGCCGTTGACCTGGGCAAAGAACGATTCCTTGCCCAGCCGCCGCGCCAGGCTGAAGCCCGCCTGCACCAGAAAGGGCAGCACCTTGGGCGCATAGCGCGCATTGGCCAGGATGAAGCGCTGCCACTTGTCCATCCGCTCGTATTGCGAGGCGGTGCGCAGGGGCAGCTGGCAGGCGGCGCCGACGATGCCCGCCACCAGGTCGGGGCGCTGGTTCGCCAGGTTCATCGCAAAGCGCAGGTCGGCGCCAAGGGGCAGCGCGATGGCGCCACGAATGCCCAGATGGTCCATCACCGCGGCGTAATCCTCGGTCACCGCCTGGGTATGGTCGGCGCCCTTGGCGTGCAGGTCGGTGCGGCCATAGCCCGCACGCACCGGCACGACCACGCGCAGCTTGCGCAGGGCGGCGTGCCGCTCGGCCTGGGCGGGCCAGCGGATCAGGCCGTAATCCAGGTGCATGTACAGCACCGGCTGGCCCTTGGGGTTGCCGAATTCG